>CAIYBQ010000001.1 GCA_903924445.1 uncultured Armatimonadota bacterium
ATGGAGCGGATGGCTTAGCGTAATGTGAAGCACACGATCACCAACTAGCAGCCGCACACTGAGTAGCTGCCAATCGAAAAGTCCACTTCCCGTGGCGCCTTCAATCTCATTTACAGGTCGTCCAAGGTGATCCCGCAGCAAGCCATCTTTGAACAGCAAGCGCTGCCGCCCGGATGCCACATCTACTACGCACAACCGAATTCCCGACGTCACATAAACGGCATTGTCGTCACCGCCATCAACGAGAAAAATCCTGTCGCCGATCTCCGTAGCAGACCAAAGTCCTGGAAGCGGCGGAATCGCCGTCGTTACAACCAAACGCTCAAGACGCTTTCCATCATCCCCAAGGAGTAGCAAGCGACCGCCACGCTGTATCAAGACGCTTACCTTGTCGACGGCTGGCATCAGACTGGCTGCTCCTCAGACTTGTTCTCGCGCTTGCGGCCATCGAGGATACAGGCGATGTTGATGTCACCCATCACATTAATGGCTGTACGGCAGCGATCTAGGAACCAGTCAACAGAGAAAATCAATGCGATGAAGCCAGTGTCAAGGCCAACTGCGTTGAAAACCAATGCCATCGTGACAAGACCAGCTTCCGGGATACCCGCAGCCCCGACGGATGCAACAATACTGGTCAGGACAACCACGACCTGCGCCATCAACGTCAGCTTAATCCCCAGTAACTGCGCAACGAACAGCGCCGCAACAGCCTCGTAGAGGGCCGTTCCATCGTTGTTAAAGTTCGATCCAACCAACGCGCCAAGGGATGCCGATCGTTCCCGAAGGCCAACCTTTTCGCGAAGGCATTGATAGGTCACTGGCATTGTCGCCGTGGATGATGCTGTCGAAAAGGCCATCACCAACGCGTCGCGACATCCGATGAGGACGAGCTTTGGAGATGCCCAGCTACTGAACTGAATGCGGGTCAAATACCAAACGGCCTGCAATATCAACGCAACAATGACCGCAAGAATAAACCATCCGAGTGACAGTAGTGGAGCCAGCCCCTTGTCGGCAACAATCGTCGCCACAACACCACCAACTCCCAGAGGCACCCACTGCAGCACGCCCATAAGCACCGAAACCAATGTTGCAAAGGCAACATCGATGACATCAACCACCGTCTTGACGGCTGTGTCCTTATGCTTACGCAACGCAACGCCGAACATCAGGGCAAGAATAATCACACCGATGACATTGTTTTCGTTCAGCGGCGAACCAATACTCTTCGGAACATTGTCGATGAATGCAGCAAAGACATCCTTTTTAGGTTCAGGAGCCTTGTAACCAGCCGTCTCCATCGTTTCCAGAATCAGCTTCTTGTCCGGATCCGCTTCTTTGGATGCCAGCGTTGCCTTTGGTGCAGGTTTTTCCAGATTCGCACCAGCGCCCGGACGGAGGACGTTCGCAACGAACAACCCGATCAGGATTGCAACAACAGTATTCAGTAGCAGGAGCCCACCAAGGCGTCTTGCAAGGCCCGCTGGAATCTCGGTTTTCACCAATGCCTGAATCACTGCCACCAAAACCAATGGCGGTGCCAGCATCGACAACATTCTCAGAATCGTCTTCGATGGAAGCTCGAGATATACAACCCAATCCGGTTTGCCGACGTTATTCAGGATGTAGCCAATGACGGACCCTATCAATAAAGCGATAAGAATCCTGACGTACAACGGCATCCGTTTCCAGTGCATCAGCAAAGCGTTCATATGCTCTCTCCCCCGACATCACCACGGGCTGACCGGGCGTGGCCTTCGAGGCCCTCATAGGTGGCAATGGCCTCAGCAAACGAAGCCAGATCACGACTAACCCGTTCATCCAGCCAGAGCACACTGGTCTTCTTTGTGAAGTCATCCACATTCAGTGGGCTGGAAAACCTTGCGGCTCCAGCAGTCGGAAGCGTATGGCTAGGTCCAGCAACATAGTCTCCATGCGCCGCTGATGTGTGTTTTCCGACCAGGATTGCACCGGCATTACGCACGGTATGCGCAAGTTCCCACGCATCGGAGACATCAAGATGAAGATGTTCTGGAGCAAACGTGTCTACAATGGCCACCATCAACGCACGGTTGTCACAGACGACGGAGACGCTCTGCTCCGACAGCGATGCCCGGACAATGTCTGCGCGTGGAAGCGTCGCCAGCTGCTCCTTGAGCTCCGCATTGATTTGGTCGAGTAATGCCTGACTCGATGCCACAAGTAACGCCGCATTCATCGGATCGTGTTCTGTTTGGGCGATCAACTCGCGAGCAGCACCTGCGACATCGGCTGTCTCATCGACCACAACCGCGACTTCACTCGGTCCCGCAAGCATATCGATACCAACATCACCGTAAACCATCCGCTTCGCGGCGTTAACGTACGCATTCCCAGGTCCGACAATCTTATCCACTTGGGGAACGGTAGCCGTGCCATATGTCATCGCGGCAATGGCTTGCGCGCCACCGACTGCATAGACTTCATCCACGCCGGCGATATGCGCGGCAGCCAATGTTCCATCTGGTGGAAGACCAGTTTCCGCCTGCGGAGGCGTACACATAATTATCCTACCGACACCCGCAACGCGTGCAGGCACAGCAGTCATCAGCACCGTACTAGGATAGGCCGCTCGCCCACCTGGCACGTAAATTCCAACGCATGCAAATGGAATAATCCGCTGCCCAAGGCGCTCGCCGGGAACTGAGTCATCCAGCCACGAATATCGCCGATGCGCTTGATGAAATCGTGTAATCCTATCTTTCGCGACAAGCAGAGCCGTTTCAAGGGGCGAGCCTGCGATACGTTGGCGCGCGGCCAAGATGGCTTCCTTCGGGACGCGCAATGTCGCTATCCCTGGGCAATCAAACTGCCGCGTTAGAGACAGCAGCGCATCATCTCCAGTCGCACGTACATCACTGACGATGGATGAAACCGTAGCATCAACACTTGCCCGTTGACCGGCACGCCGCGCAAGAAAAACATCCCGCAGCGCTGCAAGGTCTCCTGATGTCGTTACCGTTGTGCTGAAAAACCAAGCCATATTTCTTTATCCGTTCCGTCCGGAAATCTTACTGGCAAGTACAAACAAGCCGGTCATCCCGGTGAGGACCATCGAGACGCCCCCAATTAAGTAGGCTGGAAACCCCATCAGTACTGAAACAACCGCACCCAGCAGCGCCATCACAAGTGTGGCTATCAACCATTTGAAAAAAATCGGTTGCCAGTTGAACTCATCGGGATTCAATGTTCTTCTCCATCGCCAATGCCTTTAGCGCTCTGCCTTGCCCATCTGCATCGAATAGACGTGCCTGAACTCCCTGAAGAGGTTCGAGAACCGTCAACGCATCCGGGTAGCGCTCTGCTTTGATGTACGCATCCGCGAGTTTATAGCGCCACGCCCAGTTTCTCCCGATACTCGTCCAGAATGGCCAAAGTGCAAGCGATCCCGCGGCGGCATCCAGAATCATGTTGATGCTACGGACACCCGGAATCGTAATACGAAGCACGGTTATCAGCATCGATAACAGGATCACCCGAACAGCGAGCATCCAGAGAGCGCGAACCTGTAGGCGATAAAGCGACTTGAGTGCCGATTCAAGGTCGGGAAGCGATGAGGAATCACCTGTTTCTCGTTTCGACTTGTCTTTCAGCACGGTTCAATATACATCGTTGCAACCACCCGCTGCCCATCCAGCCAACTAAGTGAACAGACATCCAGTGATACACTTTCCATCAAGATTATCGATGTGATGCCACATCCGAGGAGCCTTTCAGTGAGAGCATCGTCCTACTTCGCCCCGACACTTCGCGAAGTTCCTGCAGAAGCAGAAATTCCAAGCCACAAGCTATTGTTGCGAGCGGGCTATCTCCGCAAGCTGGGCGCTGGCGTCTACACCTACCTCCCTCTTGCCTGGAAAGTCATCCGCAAGATGGAGCAGGTTCTCCGCGAGGAGCAAGAGGTTATCAATTGCGCAGAGATGCGGATGCCAACATTGGTTCCAAAGGAACTGATGGAAGAGACAGGCCGATGGGGCCTCGATGTCGTCTACAAGCTGCAGGACCGCCGCAAGGCTGACTTTGCGCTTGGCTTCACGCACGAGGAAGTCATCACAGATCTTGCGCGGCAGGAGCTGCGCTCGTGGCGTGACCTCCCGGTGATGCTCTATCAGGTGCAAACTAAGTTCCGGGATGAGCCACGCCCGCGCGGTGGTGTGATCCGAACACGCGAGTTTTTGATGTTCGATGCGTACTCCTTTGACCGGGATATTGACGCGATGGACACCAGCTATAAAGCGCAGCGGACAGCTTACGAGCGCTTCTTTCAACGCATTGGGCTTCGCTATCTCATCGTGGATGCCGATGGCGGTGCGATTGGCGATTTGGACAACCAAGAGTTTATGTCGCTGGCGGATGCCGGTGAAGACACGGTGCTGAGCTGCGATTCCTGTTCCTATGCGGCAAATGCTGAGAAATGTCCAGTGAATCCGCCCGCGGCAAGCGAGACGGAGCCATCCGTAAGCCTTGCAGAAGTGCACACACCAAATGCACGGACCATTGACGAAGTTGCTGCGTTCCTTGGAACGGCGTCATCGATGTTCATCAAGACCCTAATCTACTCCGCCGATGGCAAGCCGGTTGTCGTTTTGGTCCGTGGCGACCATACGGTCAACGATGTCAAGCTGGCACGCCTCGTCGGCGCCGCTGAGCTTGAGCTTGCTCCGGAAGCCATGGTGGTCGCTGTCACAGGTGCTCCCGTTGGCTTCGCCGGTCCAGTGGGCCTCACTGGCGTTCCCATTTATGCGGATCATGCCGTGACCGTGCTGCAAAGTGCAGTAACAGGCGCAAACAAGGCTGATTTCCACATCACAGGCGTATCCGCTGGCCGTGACTTCACCTGGACAGTCGCCGCTGACATCCGAGTTGCAGAAGATGGCGATAGCTGTCCAATGTGTACATCGGGAACGATGCGTACTACTCGTGGTATCGAAATCGGTCACATCTTCAAGCTGGGTGACAAGTATTCAAAGGCTATGCAGCTGGATGTCACTGGCGAAGATGGCAAGCTACAGCCAATCCAGATGGGTTGTTATGGAATCGGTATGAGCCGTTCCCTTGCTGCGATTGTCGAAGCAAGCCATGACAAGGATGGAATCATCTGGCCGATTTCGGTAGCTCCGTTCGAGGTCTGCATCGTGGTCGCGGCGCGGCAGGATGATGCCCAGTATGCGGCAGCGGATTCCATTTACAAAGGCATGAAGTCGGCGGGCTTGGATGTTTACTTCGATGACCGTGATGAGCGAGCGGGCGTAAAGTTCAAGGATGCGGATCTGATGGGCTGCCCGATTCGTGTGGTCGTTGGCAAGGGCTTAGCCACCGGGGTTGTCGAGGTCAAGCAACGCGGCACCGATGTCGTTGAAACGGTTGCCCTCGCGGACATCATTCAGCACGTAACGGTGCTAAAGCAGCAGCTTCTTACTGCACTAAACCCAGTGACGCATCACGTCTAGTCAAGGGCATCGGAAAACACAAACCCCGCCGCGGCTAGACAGCCATGGCGGGGTTTTCGTTTTGTTGTGGAGGAAAAACGGTTGGTCACCTCCGCAAGGAAACTACTTCGGAGCGATGAGCTTCACGACGTCGTTCCACATAATCGTCAGGAAAAGCAATCCCATGATCGCAGCTCCAGCGAGGTACACCCGCTGCATATTGATGGCCGAGAGCTTCTTACGGCGAATAGCCTCAATCGTCAAAAGGACGAGGTGACCACCATCAAGAATTGGGATTGGGAACATATTGAAGATGAACAAAGACAACGAAAGGCTTGCCAAGAGCTCGATACGCGTCTGTGCACCGGTTCCAGCGAGAGCATAGAACGTCTGGGCGATGCCGACCGGCCCACCAACAGCATCCTTTGTCTTTCCAGCCTTGACGATCGAGACAAGTTTTGAGCCGTACTGCGCCGTGGTCGACGCAGCTTCGATCCAGGCGACTCCGAAGCTGCATGGCTCAAAGACAAATGTCGGCCGTACGCCGATTCGGTAGACATCCTTGCCACCAGTCGAATCTTTTTCAGCCTTTACAACGACGTGACGCTCCGCCTTGCTGTCATCGGCAACAAGGAAGTCCATTGGGTTACCCTTGCTGGCATCGATGGTCGGGACAAGCGTATCAATCGTAACTGCTTTGCCATCAATGGAAACAACTTTGTCCCCTGCTCGTAAACCAGCAACTGCTGCCGGCTTACCCGGCATCACTTGACCAATCTGCGCGGTCATCGATGGCTTACCGTACACGGCAAACAACAAAACATATCCGAGATAGCCCACTAGAAGCGAGGCGAGCGGACCTGCAAGAATGACTGCAAAGCGCTGATGCACTGGACGCTTGTTGAAGCTATCTTCATCGACAGGCGCTTTATCTTCGGTATCGCCAGTTTCCTCTTCAATCTCCATCCCGCGAATCTTTACAAAACCGCCTAAAGGATAGAGACGCAGCGTGTATTCCAGAATGCCTTGACGCGCGATGGTTACGATTTTTGGTCCAAATCCAACGGCGAACTCAAGGATTGGCATTTTGAATGCACGGGCAGCAAGAAAGTGTCCAAGCTCGTGAAACACGACGAGGATAGCGAAGACGACAACGAATGAAATCGCTGACTCAAGCATCGCCAACGAAAACATCGATTTAAGAAGCGCCAATGTGTTTCTCCAAGCACGATGTCACATAGGCCCGCGCCTGTGTATCGACATCCAAAATGTCCGTTAAGTTCATCGGATCCAAACGTTGCACCGCGTCCATCGCATCCGCGACGATGTCGTGCATTTGGGCGAACGAGCACTTATTTTCCAGGAAGCCAGCAACGACGGCTTCGTTCGCAGCGTTCATAACCGCGGGTACCGTACCGCCATTACGCATCGCTTGCCGTGCAAGTTCCAAAGCAGGGAATTTTCCAGTATCAGGGGCATCAAACGTCAGCGTCCCCATTTGGGTTGGGTGCAATCGGGGAATGCCAGTATCCAATTTGATTGGATGCAAGAGCGCAATCTGGATAGGCAGGCGCATATCCGGATATCCCATCTGGGCGAGAAGGGAACCATCTTTGAACTCAACCAGCGAATGCACAATCGATTGCGGATGCACGACAACATCGACACGGCTTTCCGGGATTCCATAAAGCCAGCAGGCCTCGATGATCTCAAGGCCTTTGTTCATCATCGATGCCGAGTCAATGGTTATCTTTCCGCCCATTTTCCAGGTTGGATGATTGAGGGCATCGGAAATGGTTGCGTTCTGAATCTGTTCAGCCGACCAGGTACGGAATGGGCCGCCGCTCGCCGTGAGGTGCATCCGGTCGATGGTTTCTGGTCCATAGCCTTGCATCGCCTGAAACAAAGCTGAGTGCTCGCTATCAATCGGAAGCAGCGTTGCGCCGTGGTCCTTGGCTAGCTGCATCACAAGTGCACCTGCCGCAACTAAAACCTCTTTTGTCGCAATACAAACTCGGAGTCCGCGCTTACAGGCTGCGATGGTCGCCTCGAGAGCCGCAGCCCCACTTACGGCGACAACAACGGTGTCAACACGCGGGTCCATGACTGCATCGACGAGAACGGATGGTCCATGGGTTAGTGTGGCGGACGCCGTAGCTTGTGGGAAACGTTTTGCCTGCTCCGCGAGCAGTGGTGAGCTTCGGTTTGCCACGAGATGTAGCACATCGATGTGATCTGTACCGATGCGCTCAATGACATCGAGTGTTTGCGTTCCAATCGATCCGGTTGAGCCAAGAACGGCAACAGATTTGCGCATGTCCGTTATTCTACCGGGAGAGCTTAAGGAATCCTGTAGTTACCTGCGGTTTGCGTTGACTACGATGTTCTTACATCCTATAATTGCGCCGCAGTGCAAAGCCATCAAGCTGACAATAACCGACTTGGTTTTCCCGCGCAGGACGCTGTGTTGGATGGCCCGGTATTGACGTGGACCATTCATCTGGCCAAGGAAATGCCAGCGAAATTGTGTCTGGTTATCATCGGATACGGAGCAGCGATGCTCGCCTGGTGGTACTTGCTTCCTGTCCCGGCAGCACTTTTGCTGCCGTTAGTCGCATTGACTAGCGCCATGAGCGAGTTCCTCTTCCCAGTTACGTACACGATAGACGATGTAGGTATTTCGCAAAAATGCCTTCCGTTCTTCAATCGCCATATCGCATGGACCGATGTTCGTCGTGCATCGGCGGGTCGGGATGGTTTTTTCGTTTCAACGCTCCGTCTTCCAAGTCGCTTGGACCAGTTCCGCGGAATCCGTATCAATCCACGTGGAAACGATGCGGCAGTTCGTGCAGTGATTACTAAGCGGATGGAGCTGATGCGGGAAGGACTGGCGACATGAACCTTCGTAATGCATTTTCCCTGAATGAGGATGAGCTTCCAGCGGCTGAGCGTGAGACCTTGATTCAGTCACTCGCAGAGTTCGTCGTAAAGCGTGGTCTCTCAGTCCCTGCGATATTGGCACTGGATATGCACAGGCCGCTTGCCCATACAATGGGCGCTGGTGTGGTTGTAATGACTCCAATCCTTGGTCCGCTGTTCGGTTTGGCGCGGATGGAACAAGCAAAGTCGCTGTTGACATCAAGGGACGGAGTTGAATGTCTGATACAAAGAATCGAAGAATTGACCGTACTCAAATCCGGTGGTCTTAACGATGTTTCCCGAGGAGAGGCTCCCAGTTAAATGAACCATGCAACATGGCCAGCCCGTGTAATCCTGATTGTCATTTCGGCCGTAATCGTCTGGACAGTCATCGCAGCACAGCGTGGCAAGAAATTGTTTATTCGCCGTATCCCGGGATTGACTGCAATCGATGAAGCTGTCGGACGCGCCGTTGAGATGGGGCGCGGAATTCTGTTGTCATCCGGTCTTGGAGGCATCGATGTCGTGACGCTGCAGGCACTCGCGATTTGTACCAACATCGCATCTGCCGCCGCACGGTACGGAACCAAGGTTCAGATGCCGATCTATGAAGCGGCATTGTTGCCAATTGCAGAAGATGCAATCAGTTCGGCATACAACAAAGCAGGGCGTAGTGATGCATTTTCATCCGATGATGTCCGGTATCTCTCCAACCAGCAGTTTGCGTATGCGGCTGGCGTCGCGGGGATGATCCAGCGCGAGCAG
>CAIYBQ010000002.1 GCA_903924445.1 uncultured Armatimonadota bacterium
GCGGCATCCTCCGGTAGCACCGCGCTTGCATCAAATCGAACATCCACAATCCGCAGCGGCGGGACGACAATGCCCTTCGCCCGGATGACATCACTGACCGCCGCCTGAAACGCGGGTCGCCCAGCTTCGACACTGCTTGGCGATGTCACCCATCCGGTTGTCCCAGTGCGTTCAAGGGCAGTGCTGAGCTCGGCAGAAACCCAGACCTGACTTCCTGTTGCAAGGCAGGCATCCCAAATGTCGAGCGCACTTTCCATCAGGATGACCAGTCCATCCGCGCCTTGTGAAAGACTTACGGCAATGTCGGACTCGGTAGCGATTTCAGCGTAGATAGGGATGTTGACACCGCCGCGTGTGTGGACGGGGATATGGCCATCCCCGATGGCGTAGCGGGTTTTCCGTGTTATCTGGATGCGGACAAGCTCATCGGCGGTAGGTTCAACAAGCACCAGCTGGCGAAGCGGGTCGACGAGGACAAGCATCCCATCGGCGATGGCTTCATCCGGCAACTCAGAAACATGGACGCAAGGTATGTCCAGTGGGTTTTGGATATCCGATGGGAAGGGCTGCTGCGAGACGATGCCAACCAGTGTGCTCCCGACGGGGAGAGGCATCCAAAGTCCGACATCGATGCGATCGACCACAAGCACGATGTCGAGTGCGGTTTCATCTACTTCGATGGACTTGCGCAGGCGGGCGATGGTCGCAGTGTCAATCGTCGGACGGCGGTCAAGGTAGGTTACATTGACTGCCCAACCAAGAACGGGACGTTGTCCAGACCCGTTACCAACAAGCGTCATCATTGGGCAGGTGTCGGCGGCGGAGGCGTCGTGCCGGGTTTAGCATCTCCACCAGCTGGCGGAGGCGTGGTTTCTGGCTTGTCAGGTTTTCCGGGTTTTCCGGGCGGTTTTAGTCCCCCACCTTTTGACGCATCCGTTGGTGGAGCAGCCTTTTCATCCTCGTCATCAACTTTGAACTTGCTACCATCTTCGACACCTGTAATATCGATGGCTTCTTTGCCATCCGTGAGGGTGACGATGGCCGATTTGCCTTTGAGGAGCTCGCCTTTGTCGGACTTAGCGAGGAGGTTGCCACGTAGCAGAGCTTTTTCTTCTCCGCCGCGGTATTCGAGGTTATCAGCGGTTACGGTCCAGTTACGCTCTCGGGCGCGGAAGGTGATGACGGTGTCACTCGAGAGTATGGCAGTCTTTGTTTTCCAAGAGTAGTCCACTTTGCTGCCACGGATATCGACTGGACTGGAAAACTCCTTACGGACAGAGCCTTCCGGAGCGGTCGTGGCATTCTGCTTCGGTCGTGCCGTGATGTGAACATCCCCAGTGAGATTGACTAGTTTCTTGCCGTAATTGGCTGTCCCTTGATTTGCGGTGATGGTGTTTTGTGCATCATCAACCGTGACATTCCCCGGGCTTGTCCCGATTTGTGTCTTGCGGTTGTATGTGACGACAGCGGATTGAAATTTCGTTTCTTTGTAGAGGAGGCGGGCATTGCCTTTGAGGGTTGAGATGCCACCATCGGGTGTGTCGACATACGTGCCTTCATCTCCATAGGGGTAGACGTAAGGGTCATCGGGTCCGGATGGCTTAAACGACTCCTTGGCGCCGGAGTCTTGGGCGGTCTTGATGTCATCCGGGAGTGGTTTCGTCCCGGGTTTGGCTGGCTTTTGGGCAGCGGGTTTGGTTTGTGACCCGAGTGCGGGCGGCGTTTTATCTTTGGACTGTGCGATAGCGAGTGCTGCACAGAGTCCAAGGATGGCAGTTGTGATGAGCAGTCTCAGGTTCACGGGAGGTCCTCTACGAGGAATTTACCGCGAAGGTGTGTGCCTTTGATGTTTGTGTGTGCGAAATCCGCGGTGATGGAGTCAAACATCAGGTTTCCCTTTGCCGTTTGGACATTAACAGGAGTGGGGCACTCCAGCTGTTGGGAAGCGGTCATCCAGATGAGTGAGAGGGTGGTGATGGTGATGGTTCCAAAGCTGACAGGGATGTCATTTTCGGCGGGTTTTGCGGGTGGAAGCAGTGTGATGAGCAGCGGTCCAGCAGCATCAAACCGTCCATTTTCATCGTGGTACTGGGCCCGTGGAGCATTGAATGTCACGCGTTTTGTGCCGGCATAGGTGATTTCGGCATTTATGCCGCCTTGAAAGTCAAGTTGATGTGCGGAGCGGTCGGCGATGACGCGTGGGGCGGTGACGTTCCATGCGCGTTCCCCATTTGTGTAGCCTTGTGCGGTGACATTTTCGAAGCGTGCGCCAGAGATGATGTCGCTGGCGGGTCTTCCGGTCGAGGAGACGTTTTTCGCGGAGAGCTGCCACGCGAGTGCGAGTCCGGCGGCGATCAGGGTGATGCAGGCGGTTGGGAGGATGTACTCGGAAGCGTGGTGCATGGCAGTGCTAAAAAATGTTGACTCCCGGTGGAACACCGGGAGTCACAGGTTTATTCGTAAACGTTCCGAGGGTTAGATCTTTGGCGGGAATGGAGGTCCATCCGTGTTGCCAAGCTTAAAGGTCCCAAGGGCCCGTGTCTCGGTTGCTTGAATAGACATTACAGGGAAGCCATCGGACACAAAGTCGTAGAGCTCACCGCCAAGGTAACCGGAGCGATAGAAGCGGTCTGACCCATTGGTAGCCTTTGGTGCTGCCAGGAAACCGCTCTTAGATGTTGTGAATGCAGCACACTTCAATGAGAAGGTGCCATCCAAGCCTGTTGTCGCGGATGCTCCGTTCAATGTAACAACAACACCTTCGATGGGTGTGTCGTTATTATTGATGTCGATAATCTTCCCAGTGAACGTTACAAGGCGGGTGTCGGTGCCTCCGTTATCACTAGATGAACCACCGCATCCGGTGATGGCCATCGCCACAGCGGACAAGGCACAGCAGCCAAGCATGGCGCGTCTCGTCCATGTCTTCGTCGTTGCAGCTACAGCGCTGGCAGTCTCGACCTTCATTCGGTACCTCCGGACGTCGGCATACTCCTGTGTACATACACAGACCGACAATCGACCAACAGTATAACGGAACTCACGATTTACCTGCAACCAGATAGATATAGACGTGTATCCGGATTATGGACTCGAAACCTGTCGCTTGCCTTCATACAGGCAACAGAAACTGCGGATATTTTTCGCCCACACCAATCTATGATCGGAATGTTACGTTTAGAAGACCCTTAACTGGTTTATCCACCATAAGGTTATACCGGTATTAATGCTCGCAGGTGATGCCAGACATACTGTATTGTGCATTCATGCTCAGCGTCATTCTTCCTTTGACATTTGCCATTATTGCGCCTATTCAGGACACGGCGAAGCCAACGGCTTACAAGCCAAATCCCGATGCGGTGCGCGCGCGCGACATGTATGCCGACTTGCGGCTTTTGGATTCGTTGCTTCCTTTGGAGCTGACGAAGGACCAGATAACGCAGCTGTTGGTTCCCATGAAGGCTGCTCAAAAAGAGTATGAGGGCTTATTGAAGCAGGGAGATGATGCTGCCAAGGGTTTGGCGGATGCATTGACCGAGGCGCGTAATGCTGCGATTGAGGGCAAGAAGGCGCCTGCTGAGCTCAGCAAAAAGATTGATGATTTGGGCAAGGCTGCCGAAACCCGTCAGGTGACGGCGTATCAAAAGTCAGTTGAGTCTACGCTTGCGGTGACATTGAAGGTGTTGACTGCCCCGCAAAAGGGCGATCTCTTGCGTCAGAGCGAGAAGGCATTTGGCGGCAAGCGTGTCCCGAAGGCATTTCAGAACAACCCGGAGAAAGCCCCAAAGGATCAGGTTGAGGCATTGGCCTTGATTGAGTTCGTAAAGGGTGTGTTGTTGATAGATCGCACCATTGTTTTGATGGAAGCGATGGCTGCGAAGAAGTAGCGTCCCGGTCTCGAAAAACACAAGCGGCCCCCTCCGGGGGCCGCTTTTTTTCGTTACGATCAGCCTTTTCTAAGCTGCCAGCTTTCATCGAAGAATCCAGCATCCAGAACCTGCTGTGGCCCATCCGAGAGACGAATCACACCCCAGTCGGGCAGCTTGGGTGTATGCAATGCATTTGAGCCCGCGCTGTGCTCATACCAGGTATAGCCCGAATTGAGCACGATGTACTTGTCCGGGTTGAGTGGATTTGGGTAAACGAGGACAGGATACGCTTCCGTTGGACCGTAGAGCCGCCCGTTTACGGAAAGTCCACGCTTGTCCCACTTTATTGGAAGCTTACCAATCACCTTGCCAAGGATGGAGTTGCTCTTCGGATCACCCCAGACAACGATATGTGACTCAGCAAGCTGTTTTGCTGTCAGGTATTTGTCTGTCACCGTTGGCAGCTCACCGCGGAAGAAGCGCTTCCAGTCCGTTGCAGCCCGCTGTCGAGCCTTCTCAAGAAAAGCGCCCGTGCTACCAACCAGCGGTGTGCCGCTTGGCGCAACGAAGATCACGCTGTCAAGAAATGCATCATCCACTGGACCCTGCACACCGTGATGTTTGACCAGCGCGCTGCGTTTGGCAGGGGTATGTGCGGATGATGTCCACTTTCCGTTCTGCAAGGCATAGACCGCATTTGGAGTAACGCTCTGTCCATCAATCGTGACAAGCTTGGGGCCTTGTTCAAGGGTGATGGAGAAGCTCTCAACGCCCTTGGTCTTGATGTCGACTCGGTCGCCGCTTGCTGAGCGTGTCGCATCTACAAGGGACTCCGCATAGTGCTCACGGAGACGGTGGACCGTTACCCAGTAATGGCTGTTGTAGCGCAGTGTCCAAGTGGTGAAGCGCACGCGTTCTGGATTGCGGTTACGGCCTTTATTGGCAGCATCGGTGACAAACGTTTCGATGATCGGCTTGCTGTCCTTGTGGTACCAGTGTCCGGTATCTGGTCCGGTCACACGGGGAAGGTTAAGCCCAACCGCTTTCATCGATTTTTCCATCGCATCCGCGGCCTGCTTCTGTCCATCCTTGTCGCCGTTGTAGGCGATTGTCGGGAGGTTGGAGAGGTTGGTTGGCCAATCGGTTGCGTCGTACCACTTCCAGAGCTGCACCTGCCATTTTGGAAAGGTGGCTCCATTGGAGTACGAGCGTTGGAACTCAGGGGTCTCGCTAAATCCGGCTCCGGGCGCAGCGGCGGCCCATTTGTCTGCATGATGTACCGCGAAGTGCCACGTCGCCCCGCCGCCCATCGAAAACCCACGAACGGTGATGCGGTCGTCATCAATCCTATACCGGCGTTGTACATCTGCCATCGCTTCAAGCGTATCGGTCTCGCCTGCTACATGGTTTGCATTGCAGAAGCGTCCATACGGATGGAGGACAAAGACGTTATCGGGAGCAAAATCGCCTAGTGACTTGCGACGGCCATCCAAAAACGACAGCTCGGTCAGCTGCTCACCGCGGCCATGGAACCAGATATCCAAGCGGTAGCGTGCCCGGCCACGCTGCGACCAGGATGCGGGAATCACGAGGCCGTATGGCTGGACGGAGCCATCGATGCGGCTGACATACCCGCGTACAACCAATCCGGTCGCATCATTCCAGGGCGTCAATCCACGCTCAAGAGCATCCGCGCGCTTGCTCCCTTCATCCAAAAGCTCATAGGCCGCAGCCAGCTCCCGTGAATTGTAAACGGTGTTCTCGCTGACCGACCATAGAACCGCTTTCGCATAGATTGCCACATCCGGCCAAAACTGACTTTTGCTCTTAAGGACATCCACGCGTTTCTGCAGCTCGCCAGCAGCGGTCAACAGACGTTGTCGATCAGCGGCTGGGATTTCCATCCCCATCGGCGGGATCACTTTGCCTTCTGGTGGAAGGGGGTGCTGCACGGCACGGCCGAAAATCATGCGTCCTGACATAGTCTAAATTTCCTCTTCATCGGGTTCAGATGCATCCATACATCCATCATCTGCACACCCTTTCACCACCTCCGGTGGTGCATCCTGCAAGCGTGCAACAATACGCCTATCGATCGCGGCAATCGAGATTGCGGCGGCCCCCAGAAGCATCCCAGTGGCGCTCGACACAAACTGCACCATCCGCACATGGCGGAGGCTGCTCCGGTAACGCACAGCCGCGCCCGTTCCAATCACAATCAATGAGAGCGCACAGGCAAGGGCAAGCCGTTTACTACCCCGGATCCGGGTAGTGATACGTAAGACACGGTCCAACACAATCGTGGCCATAAAGCCGATCAAAATATGTGCGAGGCGTCGCAGGGCATCGTTGAGCTGATACATACTGACGCCAAAGTCACTAATGGGCTGGTACTGCGGTGCAAGGCTATTCAAAACCCAATATGTTCCAAGCCAGCTTGACCGGTATGAACCGGCATTGGATGCCGTCCACGCCACAAGCACAAGGAGGATGAGGAAAGGGATACTTGCATACAGCACACGGATCAGACGTTTCATGCATCAACCTCACTGCGTTGCAATTGTTTCACGTGGAACAATTCCAACGCATGAGAAACAGATTCTGAAAGCACAACATTGAATTCTGGCGACTGCATGTTTTCCAACCAATGGATTTCAGCATCCTCGGTTGGGTGGCTGTAATACCGCTTCCGGATGCCATGACAGGTAAACCCTAAGCGTGCATAGATTCGCTTGGCCGCGACATTCCCGGTACGCACTTCAAGCGTTGCCCGTGAACACTGGTGCGGCGCTCGGCTACAAAGCGCAAGAAGATACGCAGTCAAAACCAAACCTAATCCACACCCGGAATGCTCAGCAAGAATGGAAACATTGTCGAAGAAAGCCTCTGCAGCATAGCCATCCAGCACTGGTGTGATGTTTGCTGCGGCGCAGCCGACAAGCGTTCCATCTATGAAAATGCCGCAGCAGCTGCCGTTGTGCCCCGATATTAGGGACTCAAAGGAGCTGACACTGGTGGATGGCTGGAAGCGTGTTGCTTCGATGGCCGCTGCCATGGATGCTTCTTCTACGCGAAGGGGCCGGCACGCTACTGTTCCGCCTGGATGTTGAAACACCCAAGCTGCTTCGGCAACCAGCGAATAACGCTGGTTGACATCAAACGCATTACCGCCGGGGTGTTGGCTCAAACGCATCCTTGCCAGCACGAACCGCATCCGGAATCTCAATCGGATAGGTCCCTGTAAAACACGCCAGGCAGAAGTTCTCGTTCGAAAGAGCCATCGCCTTACTCAAGCCATCCGTGCTCAGATATCCAAGCGATGTTGCTCCGATGTGCTCACGAATCTTCTCAACCGTTGCATGACTTGCGATCAGCTGATCCCGGGTTGCCATGTCGATCCCATAGAAACACGGATGCGCAACTGGAGGGCTTGAAATTCGGACATGAACTTCCTTCGCACCAGCATCCAGCAACAGTCGCACGATCTTACCGGTGGTCGTCCCACGCACGATGGAATCATCCACCATCACCACCCGCTTGCCCTCAAGCGCTTCGCGCATCGGCGTAAGCTTCATCCGCACACCCATCTCACGCATCCGCTGGTTTGGCTGAATAAATGTACGCTGGATGTAACGGTTCTTGACCATCCCTTCACCAAACGGGATGCCGCTTGCTTCTGCAAAGCCGAGCGCCGCAGGTGTGCCGCTATCTGGTACGCCAATCACGAGGTCTGCTTCGACGGGATGTTCACCGTAAAGGGCAGCTCCCATTCTCCGGCGGGCTGCGTGGAGACTCTGGCCAAACATTTCGGAGTCGGGACGCGCAAAATAAATCGTCTCGAACATACACAGCGCATGACGCTGCATCTCGACAGCCTTTACAGATGACCAGCCATCGGCATTGATGACAATCATTTCACCCGGAGTCACATCGCGTACAAAGACCGCACCAACCGTGTTGATGGCACAGGTTTCGGATGCCAAAACCCAGTGCGACTGGCCAAGCTTGCCAAGGCATAGCGGTCGGACACCATAGGCATCCCGCACACCAATCACTGTGTCGTGTGACATGATGACCAATGAAAATGCACCCTCAAGGCGGATAACGGCGGTACGGACAGCTTCTACGATGCCAAGGTCCATGTTCTCGCTGATCAGATGTGCAATGACTTCCGAGTCGTTGGTTGATTCAAAGACTACACCACGCCCCATAAGCTCCGTGCGCAAAGCATCCGTGTTGATCAGATTGCCGTTGTGCGCAACGGCAACATACTCACCATTGGCAAGGCAGCACATGATTGGCTGTGCATTCCGCAACACCGATGAACCGGTTGTGCTGTAGCGGGTGTGACCAACCGCAGCAAAACCTTTCAACGAATGAAGGATGTCTTCCGAGAAGACCTGTGTGACCAAGCCCATTTCTTTATGGACATGGATATGGCTGCCATCAGTTACAGCTATACCCGCAGACTCTTGGCCTCTGTGCTGTAGGGCGAACAAACCAAAGTAGGATAGTCTGGCTACATCCTCACCTGGTGCGTACACCCCAAATACGCCGCATTCATCATTAATACGGTCATCGGCTCGCGGATCATCTGAAAACATTAGGGGCTCCACACTTTGGATGCTGTCACTCACGGCGTCAAGTGTATCGCCGCAAGTCTCCACTTTCGACCCCAACACACGGGTGCAATGGTATACTGCACCGGTTTTTTCAGCGGGAGCAGAAGTTAATTATGCCATCAATGCGACAAGTCCGCGCCCGAATTCGGGTCGCCAAAAATATTCAGCAAATCACAAAGGCCATGAAAATGGTCGCCGCCGCACGCCTCAAGCGTGCACAGGATCGTGTGCAATCTGCACGTCCCTACGCGGAACAAATGCGTACCGTAATGGGCTCGCTTGCAAATGCGGCTGGCACATCCGTTGCACACCCTCTCCTTGAACAACGTACATCCATCAAGCGAATCGGCATTCTTGCCGTCACCGCTGACCGCGGACTCTGCGGTTCCTATGCTACGAACATTCTCAAAAAGACCGCTGAAGTGATGCGCACCTGTGGACCAGATGGCACCGCACCGTCCCCTGAAGACATCCGCGGTATCGTCATCGGGCGCAAGGGCCAAGCGTACTTCCGCCGCCGCGGTATCCCAGTCGCTGCTGAGTTTGCCATCAACATGACAGGCACAACATTCGGTGAAGCAGCGGATATCAGCCGCAAAGCGCAAGCGATGTACGTGTCTGGCGAAGTAGATGTCGTTTACTTGGTCTACACCAAGTTCCTGAGTGCACTTACACAACAGCCGACCGCTGTTCAGCTTCTGCCATTGCAGACCGAAACTGAAAGTGCATCCGCAGGGGCATCCGAGGATGCACTCTTCGAGCCAGATGCAGCAACGCTGTTCGGTGAGATGGTTCCACGCTCGGTGGATACACTCGTCTACCAGGCTCTGCTTGAGTCAGTGGCATCGGAGCATGGCTCACGTATGACCGCGATGAGCTCTGCAACGGACAATGCAGGCAAGATGATTGCAAACCTGACACTTGTCGCCAACCGTGCCCGTCAGGCAGCCATCACCAAGGAAATCTCCGAAATCGTGGGTGGAGCAGACGCACTGCGATCCTGATTCCAGCGATGCAGATACAAACGACGCGGGCCAGCAATGCTGGCCCGTTTTTTTTACCGCTGCGGTCCACGTAACGCATGCGGAACATGCGGCCCCTCAGGCACAGGTTGCTGTAACATCGCCGCCAATCGCTCCGTCAAAATACGCGTAGCAGCCTCTACACCCGCCTTACCGGTGCCAAACTCCGAAACCCTGATTGCCTCACCAAACATCACCAC
>CAIYBQ010000003.1 GCA_903924445.1 uncultured Armatimonadota bacterium
CGAACGGTACGCCCAATCATCATGCGGTTCTTGCGTGCTGTACGCATTTTGTCCATCGCTTTTGTAAGCTCTGGAGGCATCTGGAAACCGCCCATACCGCCCTGCGCCATCACGGGACCGGTTACAAGGGCAGCCATCATCAACGTAGCTGCAATCATTAGTACTTTCTTCATCATTACTCTCCTGTGTTGTTCAATCCGATTTGCGACGATTTCTGCCGCTTGTACATCAAGCAAACATCCAATGCCTACTCGTAGCGAAGTGCCTCTATAGGGGACAACTGGCTTGCCTTGAAGGCGGGGTAGAACCCGAAGAACACGCCAACGACCGCTGAGAACGAGAATGCAAGCGCAACCGTTTCCATGGCCACATCCACGCGCCAGCCGTTTTGCTCAGAGATAAAGCTGCTTCCTGCGTAACCCAGCCCAACCCCGATCAGGCCTCCAACTAGGGAAAGGAAGAGGGCCTCGAGGAGGAACTGGCTCAAAATATCAGCCCGCCGGGCACCGATAGCCTTACGGATACCGATTTCCCGTGTGCGCTCCGTTACCGAAACAAGCATGATATTCATGATGCCGATGCCACCAACCACCAGACTTACAATCGCGAGGTAGGTGATCAATGCACCAAAGGTCGACTGCTGCGCATCTTGTGTTGCCGCAAGGTCAGACTGGCTGAAAACCGTAAAGTCCGGCGCGCCTGAATCCGCAATCTTGTGCTTACGCTTCAGGTTGGTTTCGATTTCAGCCTTTGTCTTGTCCATCAGGCTGGTCGACCGCGACTGAACGGTAATACTGTTGATGTTTTCCATGCCAAACAAGCGGCGCATCGCAGCGGTTACCGGAACATATGCGGCATCATCCGGGTTACGGAAACCCGTACCGCCCTTTTCTTTCAGAACACCGATGACATCAAAGGTCTGACCATTCACACGGACCTGTTTGCCAACGGGATCCGCACGGTCGAAAATGTCCTTAGCGACATTCGAGCCAAGAACGATGACACGCTTGAGGGATCGCACTTCGGATTGATTGAAGAAGCGTCCCTTTGCAACCGGATGGTTCTGAACGGTCGGATAATCCTGACCGGTACCCGTTACAGACTTAGCATCGTTTTTATTCGCATACTTAATCGTGGCGTTACGGTTGACCGTCGGGACGACAGCCTTGACAGTCGGACAGTTACGGATGATGTAATCGGCATCTTCAAGCTTTAGCGTTGTGCTTGATCCGCCACCAAACGAAATGCCTCCCCGGCGTTGTGAGCCAGGGAAGACCGTCATCACGTTTGTACCAAGCTTTTGGATGCTTTCCGCAACCGCTGCCCGGGAACCTTCACCAATCGCGATTGCGATGATGACGGCTCCCACACCGATAATCACACCAAGCATCGTCAGGAATGAGCGAAGCTTGTTGGCTCCAAGGCCGTTGAAGGCCATTTCGATGCTGACCCCAAAGGCTCCCATGCGGCTACCCGATGCGGGCGGCGCTGGTGGCTTGACAGCCGGGGCAGTGGTTGTGGTGGATGCCATGTTAACGGCGACCTCCGCCACCACCACCCATGCCACGCATTCCACCGCCACCAAATGGTGACCCACCGGCCGCCGCTGTCGGCGTCGGCTCAATCGTCTGAGTTACGACCTTGGCACCGTCGGCGACCGCATTACCATCACTGGACTTGATTTCTGTATAGTCATTACCAACCACACCTGGCTCAACCTTGATTTTCTTGAGCTTGACATCAATCAATGCATCCGGGTCGACAGCCGTTGGGTTCTTTGGATCTGCAGGAGCGGTCTTTCCACCCTCACCAATTTCCACAAACTTGCCATCGTTGTCTTCACGGACAGCCTCATTTGGCACACGAACAGCGCTGTCCGTCTTTTCCATCACGAACTCACAGGTTGCATTCATCCCTGGCTTCAGCAATGCAAAAGTCGGAACAGAGTTGTCGACTTCAACACGAACGTGGACAGATGTAACGTTCTGCAAGACAACTGCCTGAGGGTCGATTCGGATAACTTTGCCTTCAAACGGCATCCCTGGATACGCCTCGATCGAAACATCCACGTTCTGGCCTTCCTCAACGGCAGCGATATCTGTTTCATCGACCGTTACATCGACATACATCTTGGATGTATCGCCGATTTGGAGGAGGTTTTGTCCAGTGGAGTTGATGCCCAGTGCGGATGCGATAATCGTGCCTTCCTCAGCGAACTTCTGAAGGACAACTCCGCCCATAGGTGCACGGATAATCGTCCTCGCCAAGCTCGTTTCGGCATTAAAGAGACCGGCCTGTGCACGAGAGATCGTAGCTTTATTGGCATCGATGTCGAATTTACGAATGTCGTTGTTGATGAGCGCAGCGTTTGACTGTTCGATGGTCATTTCGGCACGCGCGAGAGCGGCTTTCGAAACTAGCAAGGATGACTCCGCTTCACGAACAGCATTTTCCCGGTTTTTCACATCGACTGCGCCAGCCTGCGCTTGCTCAAAAGCAGCTTTTGTCTGGGCGATGCGGGAATCGGCCGCCTCAACGGTGGACTTCAATTCCATGTCGATGGTGTCGACTTTGGTACGTGCAGACTGCTCGGATGCTTCGGTTACTTCGAGGTTGGCCTGTGCTGTGTCAACCGCCTGCTGGGAGACAAAACCCTTTCCGAGGAGGGATTTCTGACGCTCGAGGTTTAGTCCAGCGTTGCGTCGGTTGGCGACTGCTTGATCAAGCGTCGCCTTCGCAGCTGCGCGCTGCTGTTGCAGGGTCGCATCCAGTTGACGTCGGTTTGTTAGTGCTTGATCAGAGTTCGCTTTCGCACTGGCAATCGCGGCCTTGGTCAGCTCAGGTTGCGCATCCGATTGGAGCTTTGCTGTTTGAAGACGGGTCTCAGCAAGCTTTACGTTTGCCTTGGCCGAGAGCAATGCAGCCTGCGCATCTTTTACCGTAATGCCGCTCTGGCGAACCTGGAGCTCATAGTTCTTACCGGATTGCGCTTCACGCGCCTTGGCGCTGACTTCATCGGCCTTCGCATTGTTCAATGTCAACTGGACATCGAGTGGATCAATACGAGCCAGAATCTGGTCTTTCGTGACGCGTGAGCCGACATCGACACCGAGGAATGCAAGCTCACCACCAGCGCGTGCCTTGATATCGACAACCTTCCATGCTTGGAGGGTTCCCGTGGCGCTAACGGTCTTCTTGACCTCTCCCGTATCAACGGCGGTCAGCTTGTACTGTGTCTTGCCAGCGCCGGCGGTAGCGGATGTCTTTGACTTCCACCAGAATCCACCGCCAACCAGAACGACTGCGGCGACTATTCCAATTACTTTTCGGTTCAAATCAGCTACCTCAAAACGTCTGAATCACCAGAGAACATCCACAAAATGGAGCTACTCCGGCACATACCCTTATTAAAACGCATTTATGTACAGGATGGTTCGACATTGTTTTGCAACATCCCTTACAAGCAATCGATGTAGAAGCCAGAATAACCTAAATGTGGCCTCAAAAATCAAAAAAGCCCGGGATATGCCGGGCTTTGTCTTTATTGTGCGATGCGACTAGAGCGAGCGCTTACGAACGCGTGCTCCACGTCGACTGGATGCGATTTCAAGACTTGGATCTGCATCGTAGCCTTCCCGCGCAACAGGGGTAGGTCCAGCAAAGTTTGGACTAACGCGTGGGGAGAGCTGATTCGTCAATCGATCCAACAGCACTGTCAGAAGCTCGACTTCCTCATGCGTAAGCGCTTCCGCGGCCTTGGCAACACGTGCGAGACGGGCAGATGCTGCATCCGAAAGGAGCTCTTCCATTTCGGGAGTCAAACGCAGGCGGGAGATACGACGGTCGAGTGGATCCTGGATTCGTACAACGTTTCCAGCCTTCACCATTTTGTCAACCATCTGGGAGACAGCAGGAAGCTGAACATCCAAGGCCTTCGCAACATCAACCATCTTCGAATCTGGCAAACGGCCGATGACTTGCAGCAAGCGCAAATGGGATGCTGGCAGGGAGCGCATTTCTACATTCGCGGTTGGACGCAAAAAGATGCGGCTGCTCGTGCGCATTGCACGGTCGAGCTCTTCGATCGGCGATTGACCTATTTGTTCTCTAATGTTCATATTCTGCCCTGTTCAACACTGACTACTTTCGGCACTCTTCAAAGATTACTGTATCAATTTATACAATGTCTAGATGCGGAACAAAACTAGTTACAGGAAAAATGCTAGACTTTTGTTATGTCAACCGAAAAGTCAGATAATTCCACCAGTGTTCGCAGCCGTATTGATGCAATCCGTGCACGCGTCGAAACCGTCATTGTTGGAAAGCGTGACATCGTCAACCATGCACTTTGCGCCATCCTCACAAATGGTCACATCCTTATCGAAGACACCCCAGGTGTTGGCAAGACAACATTGGCAAAGGCATTGGCGACCGCACTGGGCTGCGACATCCGACGCATACAGTTCACACCTGACCTTCTTCCAGCCGATGTAACCGGCTCGTCCATCTTCAACTCAACATCGCGTGACTTCGAATTCCGGCCAGGTCCCGTGTTTACCCAGGTTCTCCTTGCTGATGAGATCAACCGCGCTACGCCAAAAACGCAAGCAGCCCTTCTGGAATGTATGGAAGAACGTCAAGTAACCGTGGATGGCATTACGTATCCAGTACCGGCGCCATTCTTTGTTATCGCGACGCAAAACCAAATCGAACACGCTGGAACCTTTCAGCTCCCGGCGGCACAGCTGGACCGCTTTCTGATGCGTGTGCACATGGGCTACCCATCGGCGGCCGACGAAATCGCGATTCTGACCAGCCAGCAGTCGGCAAACCCCATCGATACATTGCAGCCGGAGTCAAACGCAGCCGAGATATCGACGCTGCAAGCCCATGTTCGCAACATACACGTCGACCCAAGCATCCATGCATATATCGTTGCACTCGTCGGTGCGACACGCTCGGATGTACGCATCGATATCGGTGGCTCCCCGCGTGGCTCGCTGGCTTTGCTTCATGCAGCACAAGCCTGGGCGGCGATGGCCGGGCGGAACCACGTAATCCCGGATGATGTGAAGGCTTTGGCCATCCCAATCCTTGCACACCGCATCAGCCTGAGTGGCGATGCGTTTGCAAAGGGGATGACCGAGCGCGATGTCCTTACGAGTATTCTTTCGAGCGTTGCTGTTCCTAAAGCCTGACACAACGTGATCGATACACATTGCCATCTAAACACTGAGCCACTCTGGTCTGAACGCGAACATTGGAAGCATACGCTGAGCTTGCTCGATGCGGTTATCGTCGTAGGGTTTGACCGCATCTCCAGCGAGCGGGCGATGGTTCTTGCACAGCAAAACGCAAATGTCTACGCAGCAATTGGGTTTCATCCGGACAGCGCCCTTGAATGGAATGATGAGGAAGCGGCGTGGCTGAAAGCAGCCGCTCAGCTGGCAAAAGTGGTGGCGATCGGGGAAATCGGGCTTGATCTCTACCGCCGCCACGACACAATTGATGCGCAGTGGGCTGCGCTCCGCGCGCAACAGGCCATCGCCCGTAGCGCCGGCCTCCCCGTGATTTACCACTGCCGCCCGACCGTGGACACAAACGATGCCTACGACATGCTGACACCTCAACTTATTGCTGAGGCTCCAGATGTGAAAGCAGTTGTCCACTGCTTTGGTGGAAGCAAAGAGAACGCTGCGGCTCTGTGGGATGCAGGGTTTTACACAGGCTTTGATGGACCCCTGACCTACAAAAAAAGCGTAGTGCTTCGCGAGATTGCTGCAGCGTGCCCGGCAGAATTAATGTTAGTCGAGACGGATGCACCCTATCTTTCCCCTGAGCCCCTGCGCGGAAAATTCCCAAACCTGCCGGAGCGTGTGCAGCTTGTTGCAGCAAAACTTGCGGAAATCAGGTCGATTCCCGTGGATGAATGCATCGTCCAAGTGGATAGCAATGCCCTCAAATTATTTTCTGGTATTGCGAGATAAACATTGATGCCAATATTGGGGAACATTCCCAACAAGCACAGCGGTAAGATTTAGCATCATGGCAGCACGCTACACCAGTTACACACGGTCCAAGCCCGCTGCTTCAGCTGTGTCACGACTAATTCAACAGACCGGGTCGACCAAGGGGCCTCGCGGTAGTCAAACCGACCGTGCTCTCGTCGCAAGCCTAGTGGCAAGCCTTGTGTTGCATTTCATCCCTGGCGTCCACTGGGTGACCTACCCACTCCGTCTCCTCGTGACATTTATTCATGAAGGCAGTCACGCCCTGGCCACGATTCTGACAGGCGGCTCAGTCCATGCCATCAACATCGAACCCAACGGAAGTGGAATCACGCTTTCAGCGGGCGGCTTCAATCCCATCATCGCGAGTGCCGGCTACCTTGGCGCGACGCTTTATGGTGCATTCATACTGTGGATGCTGAGAAAAGGTGCGCACGGCTCCCGCCTCCTCGGCCTGACGGCTGTGTTTGTTGCACTTTCCACCGTCGGTGGACTCTTGCATCCATTCACCCTCCTCACCGGTTTGCTAATCACCGCAGCCTTAATGGGCCTCGCGACAAAGCTGCCCCGCCATGCGGCCAACTGGGCAGCATCGTTTGTTGGTGCGCAGTTCGCGATGAATGCATTGCTTGACCTGAATACACTCTGGGTGCTTTCGGTGTCGGATTCCACTCCCACGGATGCACAGAATATGTTCAAGATGACAATGATTCCCGCGGGCTTCTGGGCCACCTTGTGGCTTGGGATGTCTCTCTGGATTCTGTGGAGAATGGTCATCCGACCCGCCGTTAAAAGTCGCTGATGGTTCCATCTCGTCAAGCATCGACGGATTCAGAGTTTTACTTTCGTAAGGGCAAGATGCTCATTCTGTGCATCGGGTGCTTTCTTTTCGTCTCCTTGACCCTCCCTGCAATTCTTTTGTCCACGAAGTCGGGCATCGCCGGCATCTTGTTTCAAACAGTTTGGGTCACAGCTAACCTTCTCTTCTTTGGAACCGGATTTATCTGGACGCTTCGCGCTCTGATCAGCCCCAAAAAACCTGGATTGATCATTTCCGAATATGGAATTACGGACTATGCTTCAGCATTCAGCGCAGGATTTATCCCGTGGAGCTCTATCGAATCCATCATCGTTGGCCCCGTGGTAACGATAACCATTAAGAATGTCAAGACCAGCTTGCGTCATCTCCCACCGGTTAGGCGCTGGTTTCAGTCCACAAATGTGGCCTTTTTTGGAGGAGTGATGTTCTCAGCGACATTACTCAATGCCACTATTTCCGAGCTCGAAACAGCCTTTGCAGATGGCTATGAACGCTATTCAGCAGGGGCATCCGGGGACTGATTCCCCATCGATTCTCCCCGCAGTTTCGCCAGACGGTCCGCAAGCTTTGCCTCAACCCCGTGGCGTGTCGGCTCATAAAAACGCTGGTCAACCACAGAATCCGGTAGATACTGTTGCGCCGCATATCCACCAAGGACATCATGGGGATAGATATAGCCCGTCCCGTGCCCAAGAGCCTTCGCCCCTTTGTAGTGGGCATCCCGAATATGCTTTGGCACGCCGCTAAAGTCCAGCTGTTTTACCGCGGATGTCGCAGCGCCAATCGCCTTTGTCGCAGCATTGCTCTTCGGGGCAAGAGCCAGCCACAGTGTCACGTGGCTCAGCGTTAGTGCGCATTCTGGCATTCCGATGGTCTGTGTCGCCTGAAAAGCAGCCATCGCGAGCGGAAGCGATGAAACATCCGCGCAGCCGATATCCTCACTGGCAAGAATCACCAGCCGGCGGGCGATAAAGCGTGGGTCCTCCCCAGCCTCTAGCATCCGGGCAAGGTAATAGACAGCCGCATCCGGGTCGCTGCCACGAATACTTTTGATAAATGCGCTGATCGTGTCGTAGTGGGCATCCCCGGTTTTGTCATAACCAATCGCGCGCTGCCCCAGCGCCGCTTCGACATCGGAGAGGGTTATCTCTGTAGCGGGCGCCTCGACGTAATCTGCCGCCGTCTCGAGTCCACCGAGGGCTGTGCGGGCATCCCCATTACACGCTGCAGATAAGTACGTGAGGGCATCCGAGGAGATCGAGAGCCCCCGCTCCCCGAGTCCTCGCTCGGAATCGGAGAGTGCGCGAGTGATGACATCGGCGATGTCATCGGAGGTGATGGCCGTAAACGCGAAGACACGTGCCCGAGATAGCAGTGGTGCATTGACGGCAAAGTACGGATTTTCCGTCGTTGCGCCAATCAGTACGATGGTGCCATCCTCGACGTGGGGAAGAAACGCATCCTGCTGCGCGCGGTTGAAGCGGTGGATTTCATCGACAAAGAGCAGCGTCCTCTTGTTCCTGATACGCCGGAGTTCCTTTGCGGCATCGATCAGCTTGCGGACATCCGCGACGCCTCCCGTTACGGCGGAGAAGTTTGCAAATGCCGCTTTGGTGGTCCTTGCGATAACGGATGCCAGTGTTGACTTTCCGCATCCGGGAGGGCCATAGAAAATGGCGGAGCGCAGCTGATCCCGCTCGATGGCTAGGCGGAGAGGACGACCGGAGCCAAGGAGGTGGCTTTGTCCAACGATTTCATCGAGGGCAACTGGACGCATCCGGGCTGCGAGTGGCGCATCCGCAAGCTGAGCAGCAGCAACATTTGCCGCTACTTGATCGGAATCAGCATCATCGAATAAGTCCACACCCTGATTCTACGGATGAAAGGAGTGTGAAGCCATTGGGCATTAAGGGTTAGAGACTGAGCCAAATCGGCAACAAGAGGAACATTCCCCCTGTCGATTCGAATTACATCCGAAACCTTCGAATCTCCTGAACTTAGCCTCACCATTAATAACCATCAAACATCCCTACAGTGGAACATTCCCCTGTCGATTTACATCGCAATTACCTATGATGCAGACTAGGACGCTTTTGTCCGAGTGTTTGGAGTCGAGATCAATGATGATTCAAAAAGCTTTGCATAGCGCACATTGGAGTGCCCTTGCAGCCATTTGCCTGCTTGCGATTCCTGCCGTCTCGCTGGCTGGAAACACTACGCCCACACCGGAAATGCCCACCGCCCCACGTGGCGCGGCAAAGCTTCGTCCACAATTTCTGCGCGATGTTGCCCCTATTCTTGACCGCAAAGGCTGCTCGACGGCGGGATGCCACGGTAAATTTGGTGGACGTGGAGGCTTTCAGCTCAGCCTACTCACACTCGCACCAACAGATGACTATGACCCAATCGTTCGCGGTGCCCGCGGCCGAAGAGTCAATCTGCTCGAACCCGATAAGTCACTCGTGCTCCAAAAAGCACTTGGCAACCTCAGCCATGCTGGCGGGCAGCGCTTCGCGGATGGCAGCTTTGAACACCAGACCATCCGGAACTGGATTGCAAACGGTGCGCCGTTCAACCCGGAAACGGATGCCAAACTTACTGCGCTCACAGTGACTCCCCCGCAGGTGATGTTGCCTAAGGTCGGGGCCAACTTCAATATCAAGGTCATCGCAACCTTCTCGGATGGCACCCGTGAGGATGTAACTCAGGATGCGAGCTACGAGAGCTCAGATACAGCTATCGCAACGGTTGAGGCCGGCGGCCGCGTAACCGGGCGCCGCTGGGGTGGAACCGGGTTGGTAGTTCGCTACCTCGGTGAAGTGCGGCCTGTCTTTATGACAATCCCACGTGCCGATACAACCCCTTACCCGCAGCTGCCTGCTGGAAATGTTGTTGACAAGCTCGTCCTAGCCAATCTCAAGAAGCTGAATGTCACGCCGAGCCGGCTGACATCAGACACTGAGTTTCTCCGCCGGGTCTCGCTGGATCTCCGTGGCAAACAACCAACATCGAACGAGATAACCACCTTTACCGCGGATAAAGCAGGTGATAAGCGAAGCAAAATCATTGATGCTTACCTTGCATCCGATGACTACATCGATGTCCGTACACTCAGGATGGGTGACTTGTTGCGTATCCACCCGGAGCGGATGGGCGGAAACTTCACCGGACAGCGGAGTGCGGCACTGTTTTCGGAGTGGATACGAGATGCCATCGCTGAGAACCGGCCCTACAACGAAATCGTCCAGCAAATCATCATCGCACGTGGCTCCACGCTCCAGGTTGGACCGGCTAACTTCTACAAGATTGACCGCGCCCCGGAAGACCGGATGGAAACCGTTGCGCAAGCCTTCCTCGGCCAGCGGATGGCCTGTGCGCGTTGTCATAAACATCCCTTTGACAAGTGGTCCACGGATGACTACTGGAACTTTGCAGCCTTTATGGGCAAGGTTGGCACACGTGGTGGAACCGTCGAGGGCGAGGAGTTTCTGGTCTACGAACCCGGCGGAAATGTCATCAACCAGTCGGTCACAGGTAAGCGTGGCCGCGTGGCGCTGCCAACCCTCCTCGGAGAAAAGCAACCGCTGGCCATCGCCAACATTCAGGCAAAACCGGGGATGGAACCCGATGTCCTAGATGCCTTCGCGAAGTGGTGTACTGCGCCTGACAACACATTCTTTGCGCGTGCAACCGTAAACCGTCTCTGGAGCCATTACCTTGGCCGGGGAATCGTTCATCCCGTGGATGACATGCGTGTGACGACACCCGTCGCCGTTCCCGGCTTACTCGAAGCCCTGTCCAAAGAGCTCATTGAGAGCAACTTTGATATACGGCACGTCACGAAGCTAATTCTCCACAGCCGGACTTATCAGACCGCCGCGGAACCTAACGCGACCAACACTCTGGATGACAAATTCTTCAGTCGCTTCTACCCACGACCAATGCTGGGGCAGGTCTTTCTCGATGTCCTGAACGAGGCAACGGGTTCACAGGAGCGTTTTGGAGATTATCCGGTTGAGACCAAGGCCAAGCAGCTTTCATTGCCGGTGGGTTCATATTTCATGGACACATTTGGTCGCAGCCACCGGGAATTTCTGGCGGAGCTCGAACCAAAGCTTGAACCGACGCTTGTGCAAACACTGCACATTTTGAACTCGGCGTATGTAAACAACAAGCTACGGGATGGCAATGGCGTTGTGGCTGAGCTTATCAAGGACACAAAGCTCACAGATGCACAGCGCGTGGATGCCCTCTATCTCCGGACATTCTGCCGTCTTCCCGAGGCAAGCGAAAAAGCAGCTGTGATGAAAGTTGTGGATGCTGCATCCAACAAGGCAGAAGTCCTCCAGGATTTGCTCTGGGCGCTTGTGGCCGCTCGGGAGTTTACATTTATCAGTTAGGTCGTTTCGCCGATGTATCGGCTAGAATGCACCAAGCAATACGCTTGGTCGGTATGCAACAAAGAGGTAGCAAAATGGACCGTGAATCCCTGAATTCGATCGCATGTGAAGAGTACAACCAGGTCTCGCGCCGGCAGCTGATGACATCCGGTGTCAAAGTTGGCGTCCTTTCAGCGCTCGGAATTGGTTTGACAGATTACTTCCAAATGGCGCAGGCGATGCCAAAGGGGATTGACTCCGGCAAGGCTACCAGCGTGGTTCTGCTTTGGCTCGGTGGTGGACCATCCCATATTGATACGTGGGACCCAAAACCCGATGCCCCGAGCGAAATCCGTGGCGACTTTAAGCCGTTGAACACAAAAGCGGATGGCATCCAGATTTCTGAGCACTTCCCGATGATCGGAAAGCAAATGGACAAGCTGTCCATCATCCGGTCGATGACCACCGGCGAAGCCGCGCACGAGCGTGGCACGCACTACATGATGACGGGTTTCCAGCCGATTCCCGGGTTTGGTGTCCCAAGCTTTGGGTCTGTTGCATCCCATTACCTCAAGGGTAAAGGAGCGCTCCCACCTTACATCGCGGTTCCAAGTCCAGTGATGTACGGCGGGGCAGGCTTCCTCGGCGCAGCGCTCGACCCATTTTCACCGGATGCTGACCCGAACAACCCAGGGTTCCGCGTACGCGATATGGACCTCCCGGATGGCATGACGGCTGAGCGGATGGACCGCCGCAAGTCCCTGCGCGCCACCGTGGATGGTTTGTTTTCAAAGCTTGACAAAGCATCCGACCGCAGCAAAACAGTGAACTCCTTCTATGAGCGTGCGTATGGACTGCTGGCATCCGCCGAAGCGCGGGCAGCCTTCGACATCAATCAGGAGCGCCCAGAAGTCCGTGATGCTTATGGCCGCACGCAAGTTGGTCAGTCCCTGCTCCTCGCGCGACGCCTAGTCGAAGGTGGCGTTCGCTTTGTCACCGTGCAGAGTGGCGGCTGGGATACGCATGCCGGCGCATTCAACTATCTCAAGGGTGGCCCGATGCCAGCGCTGGACCGTGCCCTCGCAACATTTACAAATGACCTCGCACAGCGTGGTTTGCTTGAGAAGACATTGATTGTGGTGATGGGTGAGTTTGGGCGTACGCCACAGATTAACCGGGATGGTGGCCGTGACCACCATGCACGCTGTTTCTCCGTGGCACTTGGTGGCGGTGGAATTAGTGGTGGCAAGGTTGTAGGAGCATCCGATGCGCGTGGCTTTGAGCCAGCGGAACGCCCAGTCAAGCCGGAAGACCTCTCGGCAACGATTTACAAGGCGCTTGGCATTGATTACACCGAATCGCTTACCAGCCCGGAAGGCGTTCGTGTAACTCTGAGCCGTGGTGGCCGTCACTTGCATGAGCTGATTGGCTGATGCACACATCCATGGCATTGGTGGTGTCGCTTCTCGTCATTACAGGAGCGATAGCGGCTGCCCCGCCAGTAAAAAGCAAAAAGACGGGACTAGCACCGAAGCCAAAGCAGGCTGCACTGAGCGCGTTGCGACCATCGACGCTGGAGGCTCCTGACTGGTCCGTTGCCTTCCATCCGGATGGAAACCGTATCGCCATCGGGACCTACCGCAAGGTGGTTGTGTACGCGCTTGCGGATGGCGAAAAGGTTGCGGAGTGGCCGGTTGGTACGGAAGCCATCCGGGCACTTGCATTCCACGCATCGGGGAAAATTCTCGCCATAGGAAGCGGAGCGCCAGGGGCCAGCGGCTCAGTCATCCTGCTTGACACCACAACCGGGCAAGCGACTCAAACACTCAAAATCCACGATGACACAATCGAGGGCTTGGCTTTCTCCGGCGATGTGCTGCTAAGCGCATCGGATGACGAGAAAGTTGTGCTCACAGATACCAAGACAGGCACGCGTATCGGGGTTTTGTCAGAACACATTGGACGCTGTCTTTCGGTTGCCGTTCCCGTAAGGACAACGGATGGCGCAGGTGGGGCAATCTTTGCCACAGGCGGCGCGGACAAGATGGTCAAGATCTGGGATGCCAACCTGCGGCGTGTCGTTGTCAACTTCGATCAGGCGCAGAGTGCAGTTTGGAGCCTTACAGCGCTCCCGCAGCCCGGGAGGTTTGTCGCGGGCTGTGATGATGGCACGGTTCGCATTTTTCAGGTTCGCGCAGACCGCCCCGGGGTTCGGGATGGCCAAGAAGATGGTCCTGTAGGTCCCGATGGGCGTAAACCAGAATTTGTAGCTCCTGTCTTGAAGTCTGGGCAGCCAGCGCCACGAACCGGGTCACAGACCCAAGTTCTCACCGGACATAGCGCAGCCGTTTACACCGTCGCAGCAAGCACTAATGGCAGCTTTATCGCAAGCGGTGGCGCTGACCATAAAGTGATTGTCTGGGACCGTAATGGCGGCAAGGTCCGCGAGCTAACGGATGCCAAAGGTGATGTCTGGTCGGTGGCGATTTCAGGGAACAGCCGGTGGCTTGCGGCATCCAGCGTGGATGGCTATACCCGCATTTATGACCTCACTGACGGAACGCTGACATCCACATTTCCAAAGTCACGCACCCCTGCGGGAGCTGCGGGAAGCAAAAAGCCATGATGAACAATCTTTTTAGACGCTGGGTCATTGTCGCAGGCTTGGCGTGCGGACTTACGGGCTCATCGATTGCCCAGCAGCTCCCAAAAATCGCAGCTGTCTATCCTGCAGGCGCGCGGACAGGCTCCACGGTTGAAGTTGCTTTGCGCGGCGCAAACCTCTCGGCAGCCAAAGAATTGCTCGTTCTCGGTGCCCCTGGCGTAACTGCCAAGCTGCAAAAAGGTGGCGTCGCACCTAACCAGTCAGCTCGCGGGATTGTGAATGCCCGCTGCTCAACCTGTCACGAGGTTCGCAGCCCCGATAACCGAGTCTTGTCACCGGATGCCTGGGAGCAGACTGTTGACCGCATGATAAAGCTGCGCGGAGCCGACATCCCTAAAACTGACCGCGACCAGATCGTCAATTTTCTTCAGGCAAGTGCCCGGGCTGGCGTCGTCACCGCAAAGTTTGAGATTGCCAAAAATGCCCCAGCAGGCACCCGCGAAGTTCGTCTGGTAACCGACTTCGGCATTTCCGCTGGCTTCCGCTTTGAAGTTGGAACGCTTCCGGAAACGACAGCAAATGGCGATCTGCAAACGGTTGAGCTGCCATCCATTGTCAATGGAACCCTTGCCGCAAGCGGTCAAAAAGACCGCTACCGATTTCATGCATCAAAAGGTGAAAAAGTCAGCTTCAACTGCAAGGGCTACCGCCTAAATGAGCAGTCTGTCAGCTACTTCAACCCGGTGTTGCACATCGAGGATTCCAAAGGCAAAGTCGTTGCCAAAAGCCTCGGCAAAGTCGGACTTGACCCGCTGCTGCACTGGGTTTCCCCCGCTGATGCCGATTACACCGTTGTTGTACGTGACTTGCTCTGGAAGGGAAATCCGGCATCCATTTACCGGATGACCATCGGGAATATCCCAAGCGACATCACATTGACGCCTGCCGTTGGCCGCCCTGGACAGGTGCTTGAGGCGCAGGTCTCCGATGGCCCAAGTATTAAGGTAAGCCTCCCATCCGATGTGACCGGAATCGCGCGTGTGGCTACACCACTTGGCGATGCGCCGGTGCTGATCAGGGACATCATGGATGGCGGTGGCGCAGTCACAAGCACTGAGCTAGCGACGGCCGTCACCCTCCCTGCGATGTTCTCCGGTGAGCTCAAGCGTAGCGGACAGGTAGACATCTATAAAATCCGTGCATTGCAATACGCCGGTTTTGAGCTCTACGCGAGCCGGATGCAGAGTGCGTTGCGTGCCAAGGTCGTGATCAAAAACAGCAAGGGCGAGGTCGTCCACACTCGGGTTCAGTCCGATGATGGCGATATCGCGATCGGGGATGGCTTCCGCTCCGAGGGCGAATACACCGTCGAAATTTCATCCGCGAATGGACAGATTGGTCCTTATGCATGGGAATCTGTCGTCGGAAAAGTCCGTGACTTCACGGTTATCTCAACACCGGATGGTATCAACCTTTCACCGGGACGCATTGGTGCGCTCGAGGTGCGGGCAACGCGGCGGGATGGCATTTCAGAGCCAATTACGGTCACCGTCCGCAACCCTCCGAGCTGGCTGCGTGTTATCCCAGCGGTGATTCCTCCGGATCACGACAGGGCGATGCTTATCCTAGAGGTTGCCGGAGATGCGCCAACGGGTGGTGCTGAGATCATCTTGGATGCGACGACAGAGGTTCCGGATGACACGAACCCGGATGAATGGATTGAGCTACGTCGGCGTGTACGTCCACAGGAGATTTACCGCGCGCTGAACAACAACACGCGGACAGTCGAACGCGATGCGGCGTATATCGGGGTCACCGCTGAGCAGACGCCATTTTCCCTGCTGCTTGAGGATAGCAATTCCGTCATCATCAAGCCAAACGGCGAAGCCGACGTGCACGTCAAAGTGATACGTAGTTCAAACTACGGAGGCGGTGTTTTGGTCCAGTTCCAGGGGCTTCCGCCGGGTATTGAGCCGATTCCATTTGTACAGTTCGTCCCACCCGGGCAGGCTACGGCAACATTTAAGCTGCGTGCGAATGGCGGCGCTGGGTTTCTGACAAAGCGTCCCGATACCGATGTCCCTCCGTTTCAGTTTGTTTTCGTTGGGCACACAGGTGGAGCGGACAGCATTTTCCCGTATCAGTCATCGCTTCCGGTTCAGATTATGGGCCCGAAGACGAGCATCGAATTGAACCCAACACCAAAGAAGAAGCGTATTCGGAAAGGCTAGCGGGCTGTTGACATCCTCCTCCTTAAGCCGGGCTAATTGGGGAGGGTGGCTGCTACCTGCTATGATGGGTGAAATCCCTCACCCATGAGAAGATATCACTAGTAATATGTTGTTTGTTTCCTTTGCAGGCGCTGCGTAATGCGTCACTCCTCCCTAACCACCAGCAACGCTCCACAACTTGCGTACACTCTGATTTCAGATGTGACATCCCTTGCACGATCTATCGAGCTTTGGACGCAGGACACGGTCACGGACCGCAGAATTGCAATCGATACGGAGTTTATTCGTGAGCGGACGTATGCCCCAGTGTTGGAAATGGTGCAGATTGCGAGTCCAAATGGTCATATTGGCCTCATCGATGTTCCTGCGATCAAGGACTTAACAGCCCTCTGGCAATTTCTGGATGACCCTACGCTGACTAAGCTGGTGCACGCGGGCAATCAGGATGTCGAGATCATGGCGCTTGCCTTTGGTCGTCCATTGAATGGCCCTTGGTTTGACACACAGGTCGCGGGCGCGTTCTTAGGGATTGGTCTTCAGGCTGGTTACGGTGCGATTGTTCAGCAGGTCCTTCATGTCAAGCTTGACAAGGAGGAAGGTTTTAGCGACTGGTCCCGTCGTCCGTTTACGGACAGCATGTTGAATTATGCGGCTGGGGATGTCCATTACCTCCATTCGCTTGAGACCTGGCTTTCGGAGCGCCTTGCGAAGCGTGGTCGCACGCAGTGGGCGATTGACCAGACGAATCGAATTCTTGGGCATTCAGCCGATCAGACCGCGCCGGAAGATTTGTGGCAGCGTGTCGGCGGGAAGCATCACCTCGATGGCACGGGTCTCGCGGTACTACGTGAGCTCACTATTTGGCGTGACCAAGAGGCCAGGCGTCGCGATAAGCCCCGCCGCAACATCCTCAAAGATGAACCTCTGATTGAAATCGCAAAGCGCAAGCCACGGTCGGCATCCGCGATTAGCGACCTGCGTGCGATGCCGCCGAACTCCGGTGACCGCGTTGCAAATGAGCTGTATCAGTGTGTACAGCGTGGGCTTGCGGTTCCACGTGCTGAGTGTCCAAAGCTGGATTCCACGCCGGCGCTGGATGAACAGGGCTCCGCGCTCCTCGAGCTGTTTGCAGCAGTGGTCAAAGTACGGTCGATGGATACCGATTTACCGCCATCACTGCTTGCACCAACGGATGACCTTCGGCAGCTTGCCGGGATGCGGACAAAGCCTGACCCGCTTAACCCATTGTTTCAGGGATGGCGCGAAGAGCTCATCGGTACGTGGCTTCGAGCCTGTGTGGAGGGTCGTCTGGCGGTCAGCTGGGATGCCAAGCGTGGCCAGATTCGCCTCCACCTTACTGAGCCTGAGGCCTAGTCAGCCGAAGCAGCTGGCTCTGCGATGTCTGTGCCAAATGTGTAGCGATTGCCATCCGGGTCGACGATGGAAAAGTCTCGCATCCCATACGGGTTATCCACGAGCGGATGTTCGATGACAGCGCCACAGGAAACCATCCCGGCATAGACGTCATCCACATTTGGCACAACAAAGTACGCTTGGCCTTTGCCAATGCGATCAGGTTCTGAGCCAAACCCATTTAGATGGAGACGTGCACCGCCACCAAATGTAACTCCCGCGTAGTCCTTCCAGCGAAAGTCTTCCATAAACCCGAGGGTGGTTGTGTAGTACGTAATCGCACTCTCAACATCGGCGACATGAATCACCGGCAAAACTTCTGTAGACATGCGTAAATCCTCTCGTTTGGGTGACCCAAGGTGCCGAACAGTATTACTTGCGGCGTGAAGCGAGGCCCTCTGTTGGAATGCCTCTTGCGAACTAATTAACCTTCATCCTCGACTGGAGACGTGCCGAGTACTTGTCCTGCCCACGCTGCGACATCCACTCTCGATGTGTATCTGAGCGCCCTTTGTCTCCGACCTGAAAAAATTAACCTTCATCCTCGACCGGAGACGTACCAAGAACCTGCCCTGCCCACGCAGCGACATCCACTTTGAGCTGCTCAAGACAACCGCTCTCGATGTACATCA
>CAIYBQ010000004.1 GCA_903924445.1 uncultured Armatimonadota bacterium
ACCGCGGCGCAAGCCGCCCCGAACATCCCGGCGGGACACGCGGCGGCTTCCGCCTGATTGCAAATGCCCTCTAGACCTTTGGGGGGGCTCACTCCAAAAATGCACCTCTGTCTCGAGGCTACACCTGCTGCATACAAAAACGGGAATCCGACAACCGATGCCGAATTCCCGTTTGACCAGCACGCCTCACTAAATCCGCTGGGACAGACCTTCCGTTACGCGGCGGAGACCCGGAGAGACATCGTAGCGGTCGACGTGAACATTGAGCACATGCACGCCGCCACTTGAAAGCGCAGCATCGAGCGCCGTCGCGAGGTCGCCTTCGGTACGGATAACCCAGCCGGTCCCGCCGCCGATGACATCCACGATTCGGTCGTAATTCCACATCGGGAGGTCGTTAAAGTCCCCCTCGAGGAGATACCGCTCGGTTGTATAGCCATCGTTGTTCAGCACCACGACAATCGCCGACTTCTTGTAGCGCACCAGCGTACTGAGCTCAGTACAAGACATTTGAAATGCGCCATCGCCGACCAGGACAACCGGAAGGACATCCGGGCGGGCGAACGCAACCCCGACAGCCCCCGGGATCGCCGAGCCCATACTTGTGTAATAGGCAGGCGAAAGGAATGCGTAGCTCGAGTGGATATGCAGGTCGCTCGCGCCAAACATCACATCGCCAACATCCGCGATCACCGCAAGCTTCTCAGACAGGTGGTGGTTGATGGCGGACAAGAGGACAGCCGTCGTGATGGCCTTGCCGGTTTCCGGATTCCATTCCGGGAGAGGGAAGCCACTCGGGACGGTTGGCTCCGGGCGTGGCGTGCCTGGAATTTGGAAGAGAGCATCGCAAAAGTCCTGGAACCGAATCGCGGGGTAGCTATGTGAGCGGACGCGGATTTGGTCGATGGTGGCCTCGATGACCTGCGGCTTTTTGAACTTCGCGGGTTGGAAGTTGAGGGCCATGTCGGTCTTGATGTCACCCAGGAGGAGGAGGCAGTCGGAGTCTTCCACGAGCCGGATAGTTGCATCATTGGATGCCGTTCCGCCGTAAATGCCGGCGAAGAGCGGGTGGTCTTCATTGATGAGGGATTTGCTATGGAGGGCGAGTGCGACCGGGATGCGGTGTGCTTCAGCGAACTTGATGAGCTTTTCGGAGAGGCCGCAGCGTGCAGTTTCGACGCCGGCGAGGATTGCGGGGCGCTGGCTGGATGCAAGCCAGGTGGCAATTTCCGAGATACAGGCGGCGAGGTCTTCGGGGTCGGTTGGGTTATCGGATGGTGGCATCGCGGATGTCAGTGCAGCATCCGGGATTTCCATTTTGACCACATCCCGAGGTATCTCTATATAGATCGGCCTGAGGTTTTCCCGCATCGCGCGGAATGCGGAATCGATGAGGCGTGGTGCTGCGGCAGGGTCATCGATGGCGACATTTGCGCAGGTAATCTCGGCGAAGAGATTTTGCTGGCTGTCGAAGGTGTTGACCATGTGGTGGAGGAGGAAGCCTTCGTGGCGCTCGGAAAGTCCGGGCGCACCGGAGATGACGACCATTTGTGAGCGTTCGGCGAAGGCGCACTGCACGGCATTAATGACTTTGCTGGCGCCGACGGAGTAGGTTACGAGGAGGCATCCCGTGCCCGCGATGCGCGCGTAGGCATCCGCGGCGAAGCCGCTGTGGTTTTCATCTGTGTTGTTGATGACATCGATGCGGGGATCATCCCAGCATTCGCGATAGAGGTCGAGGACATAGTCGCCAGGGATACCGAAGATGTGGCCGATGCCTTCATCCACGAGGCGGTTGCGAAGAAACTCTCCAACGGTCATATGATTTCTCCAAACGCGTTACGCTGCACGGACTACATTGTCTGTACAGCGTACGCAATTTTAGTGTACCCATTTTGGCTGGCATTGCGAATCTGCCGTTCGGCGTTGGTGATGCCTGTCTCGCTGTAAACGGTTTACCGCTTGCGCGGTGGATGCATCCCGTGCGTGCCGAGGTCGCCGGATGTTACATAACGACGCTTATCGTTGTTGGAATGGGCTCCGATTGAAACAAACTTTGCGTAGGGGAGGGCCACTGTGCCCTCCCGCGTGTAATGGATGTGCCTTGCGGTTGTGATTTGGAATCACTGTGTATCCGCTTGCGCGGTGGATGCATCCCGTGCGTGCCGAGGTCGCCGGGTGTTACGCAAAATTCTGTCTGGTGTTCGGTTCGG
>CAIYBQ010000005.1 GCA_903924445.1 uncultured Armatimonadota bacterium
CAGCTGGAAGCAAAACCGTTTGACTTGGTGCTTCTTGACATCATGATGCCTGAGCTGGATGGCTATGAAGTCCTCAAGCGGATGAAAGCCAGTGACAACCTGCGGCATATCCCGGTGGTCATGATTTCGGCATTGGATGAGCTTGAGAGCGTGGTGCGTTGCATCGAGGCGGGTGCGGAAGACTACCTTTCAAAGCCTTTCAACCCGACGCTGCTGCGTGCGCGTATCGGGGCCTGTCTTGAGAAAAAAGCCCTGCGCGATCAGGAGCAGGAGTATTTGGCGACGATTGAGACGACGCAAAAGCGTCTCAAGCGCGAGCTGGATGATGCGACGACCTATGTCCGCTCAATCCTCCCGGAACCCGAGACCAAGCCCTATCCGATTGACTGGGTCTATACGCCATCCACGGAGCTCGGCGGGGATGCGTTTGGTTATCACTGGATTGATGATGACCATTTTGCGATGTATCTCCTCGATGTCTGCGGGCACGGTGTGGGGGCGAGTTTGCTGTCGGTTGCCGCCATCAACGTGATGCGGAATGGGTCCATTGCGCAGACCGACTTCCGCGACCCCGCGCAGGTTCTGACCCGTCTGAACAATATGTTCCTGATGGAGCGGCAGAACAATATGTACTTCACGCTGTGGTACGGCGTGTTTCAGAAGAGTACACGCAAGCTTACATTTAGCGGTGGTGGGCATCCGCCATCGTTGTTGTACACAGGCGATTTTGATGGTGGCGAACCTGTTTTGCAGGAGCTCCACCGTGGCGGTCTGCCGATTGGTGCACTCGAAGATGTTCCTTACGGGGCGAATACAGTCGATGTCCCTGCGGATGCGCGACTGCTCATTTTGTGTGATGGCACCTATGAGATCGAGCTTCCGGAAGGCGGGATGCTTGGGCTTGATGGCCTTACGGAGTTCATCCGTCCGCGTGTGGCGAGTCCAACGCTGTTGACCGACATCACGGAATGGATCCGCACCTTCCATGGGGATGGCCCACTTGAGGATGACTTCTCGCTGGTGAGGGTGCATTTATGTTAGAGCTTGCTCCAAAGCAGTGGCGGATGCATCCGGAGAACAGCGAGATCAGCCGTGTGAATGGTGAGGTTGAGGAGTGGCTTGCGGGCGCTGATGTGCCATTTTCGGGCATTTACCTGGCCAACCTGACGGTTGAGGAGCTGGTCACCAACTGCATTAAGTATGGCTATGCGGGGATGGATACGACCGACAAGGGCATTGATGTTGTGATTTCGATTGTCGGCGGGGAGCTGATTATCATCCTGTCAGATGACGCCGCGCCGTTTGATCCGCTTGCACAGGCAGCGCCAGACCTTACGATTCCGCTTGAGGACCGGCCTATTGGCGGCCTTGGCATCCATATGCTCCGTCAAATGTCCACCGGGTTTGCCTATGCGTTTGAGAATGGTCGCAACGTGGTGACGATTACCAAGCAGCTGGTCTAGGCGAGGCGCTGGCGTATTTTTGCACTGATACTGTCAACGACGACAACGGTAGCAATGGTGGCGATGACAATCAGGCCGAGGCGTGGATAGTTTGCTGCCTGGTATTGTAGCCCCAGGATAAAGCCGATGCCGCCTGCTCCGACGATGCCGATCACCGATGCCGAGCGCACATTCAGGTCGAAGCGGTAGAGCACAAACGAGACAAAGTCTGGGAGCACTTCCGGCAGGATGCAGTGTCTGAAGATGGCCACCGGTGATGCACCTGTGGTGGTGAGCGCTTCGATAGCACCTTTGTCAACATTTTCGATGCGCTCGGCGTAGAGCTTTCCAAGCATCCCGATGGAGTGGATCGCAACCGCCATCACACCAGCGAACGCCCCGAGGCCAAGCCCCTTGATGAACGCGTAGGCGAGCAGGATTTCCGGAAACGTCCGGATGGCATTGAGCAGGACTTTCCCAATACCGGATGGTGCTGGAGACCGGACGAGGTTGCGTGCGGCGAGGACGCCGAATGGGATGGCTAGGATGCCGGCGAGGAAGGTTCCCAGCGCGGCAATTTGCAGGCTTTCGATCAGACGCTGCTGGACGATCGGCCAGTATTCCCAGTCTGGATGGGCGAACATGTCTGTCAGCATCGTGGCTGCTCTTGGGAAGCCAGTGACAATTCGAGCAGGTGTGACATCCATCCCGGCCATCGACCACAGGAGCAGCGGTGTGACAACGAGGAGTGTCAGTGTTGAGCGCAGCTTTTGCGTCATACGAGCCGCCTCCGGATGGTGCTGGACAGGGTGTCGATAAGCATCACGACGGCAAACGTCACGGCTGTGATGATGCCGACATTGGTGTAGTTGAGGAAGGCGATTTGTGTTTTGAGCAGCACGCCGACGCCGCCTGCACCGACAAGTCCAAGGACAGTCGCGGCGCGGACATTGATCTCAAAGGCATAGAGTGTGTAGGCAATGAACTCTGGGGCAATTTGCGGGAAGACTCCATGGCGGGCTTGTAGGATGCGGGTTGCGCCTGTGG
>CAIYBQ010000006.1 GCA_903924445.1 uncultured Armatimonadota bacterium
CGATGAACAATGACACGCCAATAGCGGTGATCAGAGCCGTCAATCTGGGGGCGCGGCGAAGGGGACGATAGGCAAATCGTTCAATCAACAGCCCGAGCAATACACAGGCGGCCATCGCGATAAACAATATCGGCAGTAGCTGAACAAGCCCTGCAAATACCGTTTTTTGTGCCGATACCTTCAGCCAGCCACAAGCGTAAAAGCCTACGAATGAGCCAACCATGAAGACATCCGAGTGCGCAAAGTTAATCAAGCGGAGGACGCCGTACACCATGGTGTAACCCAGAGCAATGAGGACGTAGACACTGCCGAGCTGGATGCCGTTAATGAGAATTTGGAGAAACTGGTCCATAAATGGTCAGCGGGCAGTGATCATTACCACTGCCCGCATTGCCTTTCTACTGCTTTGGTTCGATTGTCTTTGTGTAGACGAACTTGTCACCCTTGACTTGGACAACTACGCCAGACTTATTTGCGTTACGATTTTCATCCAACGTAATCCGTCCGGTAACCGCATCGTAGTCTTTTGTCTCAGCAAGTGCCTGGCGAACCTTGGCGCGCTCAAACGAACCTGCACGCTTGATTGCATCTGCAAGAATCATCATTGCGTCGTAGCCCTGCGCCACAAGCGCTGCTGGCTCTTTGCCCTTGGCCTTCTTGTAGGCAGCTACAAAGTCCTGAACACGCTTGGATGTTTCGCTCGCAGAGTAGTGGGTCGAGAAGTACGAACCTTCCAGTGCTCCACCTGCGCCACCAGCACCCTTGACAAGCTCGGATGAATCCCAGCCATCACCACCCATGAGAGGCGCCTTGATGCCGATCTCGCGTGCCTGACGTGCAATCGTTCCGACTTCGCCGTAGTACCCTGGGATAAACACGCCATCCGCATTCGCATTCTTCACCTGCCCAAGCTGGGAGCGGAAGTCAGAATCCGATGCCTTGTAGCTGACATCGGTGGCAATCTTCCCGCCCATTCCAGTGAATTCCTTGATGAAAGCATCTGCAAGCCCAACCGAATAGTCTTGGGAAGGATCACGCAAAACAGCGACATTCGTGAGATTCAACTCATCTTTGGCAAACTTCGCCATGATGTAGCCCTGGAATGGGTCAATGAAACAGACACGGAAGATGTAATCGCCAACTTTGGTGACATCCGGGTTGGTCGATGAGGGTGAAATCATCGGAATGCCAGCGCGCTGAAATTCAGGTGCAGCGGTCTTTGACCGGCTTGATGCAACCTCGCCGAGAACAGCCACAATCTCTGAATCCGATGCGAACTTAACCGCAACGGTCTTTGCTTCCTCAGGCTTTGACTGGTCATCCTGAAGCTCAACCGCTACTGGATATTTCTTACCAGCGACATCGATACCACCCGCAGCATTGAGCTCAGCAACTGCATACTGAATGCCAGCATCCGACTCTTGGCCAAACGTTGCCGTTTCACCCGTCATGGATGAGAACTCACCTACTTTGATCGTTTTGATATCAAGGTTTTGAGTAGCCTTCGTGGATGTTTCACCCGTAGCTCCGCCGTCCTTGGGGGCCTTACAGCCAACAACACCGATCGAGACCAACGTCGCAACCGCGAGGGCGGACATCCACCCGACACGTACCGTACTGTTCATATCCGTACCTCCTGAACACAACTAACACTTACCCATTAATATGGGTCAGTGCATCTTCCAGAGACTCCACAATTATCAACACCGTGCTAAGACCGGTGATTTCAAACACCTTGCGTTGCGAAGCTCGAGGCACCGTCAACACATAAAATCCCTGCTCTGTGACCAAACGTTTGTGGACCGCGACCAACATCCCCAAACCTGTTGAGTCGATGTAGGAAACATCCGAAAGGTCAATCACAAATCGCACCGTACCCGCATCGATGACCTTATCCAGCTGTTCCCGAACCCGAACCGCTTGATCTATGTCAAGCTCGCCAGATATCCGGACAACCGGAACATCGGAGGTGGTTTGTATTTCAATGCTGATTTCAGCCATGCGTCATACTTTCCGTGCGTTTTGCACCGTATGCAGAGTGATTCCCGCTAGTATACCAAGCGCAATCAAGGTGAAGAACAATCCGATGCGAAAACTCGCTGGATGATAAGCGATCTTTCCAGTACCGGAAACAAGTAGCTCACCGGGAGACACAACCGCCGAATCAATCACCACTTGCCCGCTCACGACGTTCCAACCAGCTGTCCGTAATGCCTTAATACGAACACTGTCTTTCTGGCTTATCTGTTGTACATCCCAGCCATTCGTGACACGCCTCACCGACGCTGCCTGCTCAGCGTTGTTGTTGGGAAGCTTTGATGTTGTCCCAGACGACGTTACGACATCCGTTACACCAAGTTCTGACAAGACAGCCAGGTTCACTTGCGGCTTCGCACCCGTCCAGCCCTGCATTGACATCGATGACTTTGGAGCCACTGGCTCATACCCACCCGCACTGACCACACCCCACGTCCCCGGAATATTCGGGATACCAGACGTTAGAAACTCGCGAACCTGTTTGTCCGTTTGAACACCAGCAAACGATTTCGGATTTGCATATGTCAACCAGACCGAACGGTCATTTTGTGTATACACCACCGATGAACCCAGTCGTTTGTAGAAATCTGCTGCATCCAACCAGACTTGACCGGGCACCAATGGATACCAATTGGGAGCAACCAACAGTAGCGATGCGATGTTCACCAAACCGAGAGCCGTACCAATAATCCGACCACCCCTGGACGTCTCAAGGTTGGAGATTACGCCACCGATTACAAGAGGTACTCCGATATGAACGAAATGGAGGAACCGTGCGGGATCATGGAAGGCTTTTGCCCCAGGGACAAAGCGGAAAACAATCGGATAAAGCCCGCCTTGAACACCCAATGCAAGCCCCCAACCGATAGCGCACAGCAGGATCGATACAACCACGAGTCTTCGTAATGGATGCTTCACAAACATCGATGGCACAGCCATTAACAACACAATCACTGGAGCAAGGATGCCAAAGTAGGCAGACACCTCCCAAGAATTGCCACTCCAGCGAAATCCTGGGGTCATACTGGGATTTCCACCAGCATATACATTTGAAAGGTAACTGACTATTCCACTCAAGGGCACACGAAAGCGGTTCGCTTGAACAAGCGACATATGATCACGGCCACTCCACGCAGCGACTTCGAGCATTGGCAATATGTATGCTGCAGACAGCAACACAATCCCGATGGCAGCGATGCTAAGAAAACCAAGCGTCCTCCACGAACGGCACTTCCACGCAACAATGGCTATGCACAACAGCGCATCCATCCACGTGATTTGTGCATGGCCGGCACAAATGGACAGGCTTCCGACCACCGTGAGAAACGTAGCAGAACTAGTCGATGGCCTTCGTATACAGGTGATGACCGCCGCCAAGACCCATGGCGTCCACGCAATGGCCTGAACCATATTGGGGAACTGCGCCTTCGTCAGCAGCACACTCGAAAATGCAAATGTGCCTGCTGCAACCATTGAAGCAAGGAGTGAAAATCCGAGTCGCCTAGATAGGAAGTGCATCCCGATTGCAGCGATCGGTATATGAATAACCGGGATAATCCCGGCCACATGCCATGCCGGGAGGAATGCGTTCAGCCACACCGTCGGATAGAGTAGCCACCCTTGCGGATTACCGACATGGGGTACCCCACCGAGGATTGTGTGGTTCCAAAAAAGCAGCTTTCCTTCGTGCAGTGCTGCAGCAATGTTGCCAAACTGTGGGATGAAGTACAGCGCGAGGTCGCCAAAAAAAACGGACTTAGCCCCGATGACAACCGGCCAGAACAGAAACGACGTGATCAGTATCCAGAACCCAGCGACAACCCCAAGCTCTCGAAGATCACGGTGCTTTAAGACGGGCTGCATCCACCGATGCTACCACCCGGACATCCAATCAGTTTCATTCCCAGAGGTACACTGGAAGCCGTGCAGATTCAATTAGCCATCATCGGTGGAACAGGTATCACCGCTGACATCCTGACGAAAACAACGAGCCATGAAGTCGTGGCGACACGCTTTGGAACCGCCGATGTAACCATCGGAGAAATTGGTGCCATTCCAGCGGCATTTCTACACCGACATGGCATCGGCCACAAAATCCCACCACACGGCATAACGCACAAGGCAAACATTGCTGCATTGGCAAAGCTTGGCGTAAAGGCTATCTTTGCTACGACAGCCGTTGGATCTCTTGACACGGCGATTCATCCCGGCGAAATCGTCCTATTGGATGACTTGATAGACCTGACCCGAAACCAAGCGGAGCGGACGTTTTTCACAAATGATGTGGTCCATACGGATGTGACTCCCCCCTACAGCCAGGCACTTCGTAAGGCATTTATCGATGCTGCAGCTGCGCTTGGAAGTCCAATCCGCGACCGCGGGACGTACGTGTGTACGGATGGCCCACGGTTTGAAACGCCAGCGGAGATCCGGATGATGGCGACGTTGGGCGGCGATGTTGTCGGTATGACAGGCGCTAATGAAGCGATGCTTGCCATCGAGGCCGGGATGCACTACTGCGGCGCATCTGTTGTCACAAACTACGGCGCGGGCCTAACGGCTGCCGCGATTGCGCACGAGAGCGTCCACGACATCGTAGTGGGGGTAGCCCCTAAGCTACAGGCAATATTAGTTAAAGCAGTAGCTCGTCTCGACTTGACTACCCTGCCAATACGTGGAACCTGCAAGTTTAGTCCCTAAACACGCTTTAGCGTCCCGCCGCTTTACGAACCGCGGCAATCGTCTCCGGTGTAACAGCACGTTCGAAGGAACGGAATCCAGCGAGCCCGAAGCCGTGCTTGTCCGCTAGCTCCCACATTTTGGATGCCTGCTCAACGCTAACTGTTTTTCCAAGCGTAAACGATTCATACCGCTGGTCAAGCGCCAACATCATCGTTTCCGACATACAGGCATACGCCGTTCCAACAGGAAAGCCAAAGTTGAAATCACCATCTTTGTCAATCCCGTGCTTATTGGTCATTCCACAAACCATGTTTCCCGGGACCTGAACGATTCCACCTTCGATAACAAGCACATCCGGGCGCTCTTTCGCGACCCGCACCGAGACATCCCGTGGACGCGCTACATCACAGACGACCGCGCCAGGCTTCAAATCCGATGGCTGTATAACGGCATCAACAGCTGACGTAACCGTCACGATGACATCGGCATCTTGAAGTCCAGTTGATGTATCCGATGAAACATTTACGGTCTTACACACGGCCCGCAGCTCGTTCGCCAGGGGCTCAAGCTTGGCCGCATCGCGGCCAAGGAGGGTCATTTTTCGGCACTTTGGAGCAAGGAGCATCGCGCTTGTGCGGCCGATGCTTCCGGCGGCACCGACGATGGCGACATGGGCATCCTCAATCGGCACTCCCATGAGGTCCGCACCCTTGATCGCTCCCTCAACGGCCGTCGCAACGGTGTAACTATTACCCGTCGTGACGGCCATATTGACACGCTTGGCGAGAGTGATCCCGCCGTCGCCAGCCACCGATGTCAATGCTCCGAGGCCAATGACTTTCGCACCAAGGCCATCCGCGAGGGCAACACACTGCTCGAGGTTTTTGTAAACGAACTCAGGCTCAGATGTAAGAAGTTTTCGGGGCCCAAGCGTGCATCCGATAAACCATCCTTCGGCCTCCACCCCGGTCTTGGATTTGATACCGGTGATGTGAGACACGACCATCGGCTTCACATAAGCCATCGCGTTCTCCACCATAGGAGCCGGGAAGTACTTGGCAATAGGAAATTTTTTCGCGACATCCGCACGGACATCAATTGCATGGATGATAAAGGCAAAGCGTTCCATTACTTGTTTACTCCAACACCCGTCGCTTGCAAGTCGATAACATTGATGTCCCACGACAGCTTTGCGAGAACTGCTTCATACCCAGCCTTGTCAAGCAGCTTGCCACCATTTAAGGCGACACACATCGCTTCCATCACATTTGTACCGAACGAGCGTCCATCAAAGGATGGCGTCGTCGTGATCAGACGCTTTACTCCGCGTTCACGAAGCTCGATTTGATCCTGTTCCGTCGTCGTGTTTGTCAGGATGGTTTTACCCTTCAGAATTCCGCTTTCAGCCGTTGGTAGATGCCTACGGATGTAATGGAAGTCTCCAGCAATGATGTCAGCCCAGGCATACCATTGTTGATGCTTTGGGATGATTTGATTTTGTTTTTCGCCCATGGGGTAAAGAACCGAGAGAGGCATCTGAACGATTAGTGGAAGCAACAATCCTGCGACAAGCCGGTGTTGCTTGGCGCCATGGATAGGAATGGGAAGCCCAAGCGAAAACATTAAGTCACCAAATACGATTTCGCCCCCCTGCTCGGCAAGCGCTTCACTCATCCCGAAACGATCGACACCTGCGACCATAAGTGTCTTGGAATGGGCAAAGTCAACAATCCCCTCGGACGCAAGCCGGCGAACGACGGCACGCTCCAAGGTGTTCTTAAGACCACTGCCATCGAGGACGGGCGTCTTTACGGCAGGTGCCAGGAGGCGCTTGGCAGCAGAAAATTCGTAGCGCTTATCTCCTATATAGAGATAACGGTCCATCCCGCCGAAGCCAAACGCATCCACCGTTCCATCGAGCTCACCGAGGCGCTGCATAAAACGCTTTTCATCACCATCCACACCCTGCCGCGAGATTGTAAATGCTTCGCCCAGAAACGTCGTCTGGACGGTTTTGTCTCTAGTGGATGACCCAAGTGAGATGGAAATAACATGTTTCATGCGTGCGGATTACCTAGTCGACGCATTGTAGCACGGGCCGATGTTCGTGCTCGGCGGCGGTAAGATAGCCTCGATGTCTGTACATGATGCACCTAAACGTTCGCAATTGATCGTCATAAAGGAAACCTTCCGCCTCTCTGGTGGCATAACACTTGAGTCGGGTGCCACGCTACCAGAAGTCGATGTCGCCTATGAGCGCTATGGTGACCTTAATGCCGACAAGTCGAATGTCGTCCTGATCGCGCATGGCATCACGGGCTCAAGTCACGCCGCGGGGAAATATGCGCTTACGAATCGGTCATCAGGGTACTGGGATGACATCATCGGTCCAGGAAAAGCCATCGACACAAACACCTGGTGCGTAATTGCTCCGAATTTTCTTGGTGGATGTAGGGGAACCACGGGCTCGCTCTCAATCGACCCTCGAACGGGTAAACCATACGGTCCAACCTTTCCACAAATCTCGATTCGCGACATGGTCACAACGCAAAAGATCTTCCTCGAGCAATGCTTTGGTGTCACCAATATTGCGTGCGTCGCTGGAGGTTCGATGGGCGGTTTTCAGGCTCTAGAGTGGGCCGCAATGTATCCGGATGCTGTTCGAGGAATCATCCCGGTCGCAACGGCTCTAACCCCGAACCCACGGGCGATTGCCTATAACCATTGTGCCCGCACAGCGATTCGGCTTGACCCTGCATTCAACGATGGCAACTATGCAGCCGTTGGTATGGAACCAGAGGCGGGCTTGGCGCTTGCAAGGATGATTGGGACGATCTCCTACCTCTCGGACAGCTCGTTTCAGGATATGTTCCATGATGGTTGTGACCCACTTCTCTCGAGGGACATCAGCCCACGATCAGACTTTCTCGTTGAAGACTATCTGAACGATGAGGGAGACAAGTTAAACAAGCGTTTTGATGCCAATTCGTACATCCTGATTTCGCGTGCACTGGACAGCCATGGGCTGGCACGTGACCGGTCATCTTTGGATGATGTTTTCCGTACCGTCATCGCGCGAGTTCTCGCCATTGGGTTCTCATCCGATGACCTCTTCCCTCCCCGCCAGACGATTGAGATTGCTGAGCGGGCACAGCGCGGTGGCAATGAAAACGCACACGCGGTCATTTTGGAATCAGACTATGGCCATGATGCGTTTTTGGTGCATCAGCGCATGATGATTCCAGCGATCAGCACGTTTATGGATGTACTGTCAAGCTGAGCAAAATCAGCAAACAATACATAGTGTCGGGGCAAGTTTACTGGCCTAACGGTCGTTCTGGATTCAGACTGTGCCCACGATGCCGGCTTAGTTCACCGTCGGAGCTGCCTTTATGAGCGCATCTTGTGCAAAAGCCTCATATAAACTGTTTGCAACACACCTTGAAGATCATCGGTTGAGCCAGAATTATCGATCACGATGTCAGCCAAGGCCGCCTTCTCTGTGACCGGGAGCTGACTCGCAAGCATTTGCCCGACCTCGTCATCAGATAATTCAATGTTGTAGCGCGCTCGATTCCGCTCACAGAGACGACGTTTTTGTTCATCCGGGCTGCACGTGACACAAATAGTGCCATCGAACCAAGACTCCAAGCTGCCTTCAAAGAGGAGCGGGACTTCATAGAGCTCAAGCAGCTCAATCGTCGATGCATGATTCTGTTCAATTCGCTCTCTCATCCGGGCCCGGATAAAGGGATGCATGATTTGCCCGAGCAGTTTACGTCTTGTGGTATCGGCGTAAATGAGCTGCCCTAACGTTGCTCTGTCAAGCTGGCCGTGTTGATTGAGTGCATCAGGAAAGGCATCCCGGACGGCACGGTTTACAGCAGGGTCGCCCATAGCTTCCCGAGCATCTATGTCAGCGGAGTAGCACGTCACGCCAAGACGTTCGAAGGCTGCAATTACCGCGGATTTTCCACATGCGATGCCACCAGTGACTGCCCAGATTGCCATTGAATTCAATCTAGCATGGGGCTTTGTCAGGGGCAATAAAAAGACCCCGGATTGCTCCGGGGTCCAACTGTAATTTCCGAACCAGTCGAGGATTACGCCTCTTCTGTACCAGCCTCAACTGGAGCCTCGGCTGGTGCTTCTGCATCAACTTCGGTGTCGGTATCGGTCGCGACGTCATCGATATCGATGTTCTCGAGATCTTCATCATCTTCATCACGGCGACGTGGCGCACGCTTCTTCTCAGACTTGCGTGCAGTGGCGAACATATCGCCGAACATGTCTCCGAGTGTCGTGCCAAAGTCGGCACCAGGGCGAAGGAAGGAGCGGATATCTCCACCATCGTCATCCCCACGGCGACGCTTGTCCTTCTTGCCACGACGTCCGCCAGCATCTTCTTCGACTGCAGGTGCAGGTACGAAGGCATCCGCTGGGTCACGTGCTTGGAGGGCGCGGAGGGAGAGGGTCAGGCGACGCTCTTCAGGGCGCACATCGATAACCTTGACGGTAACCGTTTGTCCGGATTCGACAACATCGGATGCTTTTGCCATCCGGCGATGTGAGCTCTCGGAGTTCGGGATGATACCTTCGAGGCCACCTTCGAGGAGAACGAATGCACCAAAAGGTACGATTCGGGTAACTTCACCCTCGATGACATCGTTCACATGGAATTGCTCGCCAGCCGATTCCCACGGATCTGGCATCACTTGGCGCATACCAAGGGAGACACGACCCTGATCAGGGCTCAGGCGAAGGACCTTGACTTTGACTTCCTGTCCGACTTTGACAACATCGGATGGATGCTTGATTCGGGTCCAGGACATCTCGGAAACGTGGAGAAGTCCATCGATTCCACCGAGGTCAACGAATGCTCCGTAGTCGGTTACGCGGCGGATGATACCGGTTCGCTCCTGGCCTTCGGCGAGGGATTCGAGGGTGTCTTCCTTTTGCTTTTCGCGTTCTTCTTCGGTTGCCTTGCGGTGCGAAAGGACGACTTTGCGGCCGTGGCGGTCAACTTCCAGAACCTTCAGAGGAACACTTTGACCAACGAACTTGTCGAGATTTTTGAGCTTGCCATTTCCAACATGGGATGCCGGGACAAAGCCACGGATTCCGAGGTCAACAACAAGTCCACCGCGAACACGATCGGTAACCATCGCCTTGATGGTTTCCTGGGTCTCGAGTGCAATCTGCACACGGTCCCAAGACTTCTCAAAGTCAGCACGCTTCTTGGAGAGAAGAAGCTGGCCATCCTCGTTTTCCTTCATCACGTAGACGTCAATTGTGTCGCCTACGGAGACAATATCTTCGAGATTTGCAACAGGCTCACGTGAGAGCTCATCCGGGCGGATAAGGCCTTCGGATTTCGTTCCTACATCAACCAACACACCTTCACGTGGGTCGATATGGACAACAGTTCCCTGAACCACGACACCTGGCCGAACATCGGACCCTGTGTCACCAAGCTCACGGGCAGAACCCGGAACCGTAATCTCATCAAGCGGTGGCATCTGATCAGCTGCGTATGACGCAGTAGCTGCGAGTGCAGCCTGACCAGTGCCCGTTGTTTCCTCGGACATACAGATATAACGCTATTCACTGCCTGACTTTCCATTCCACGTCAAGCAGGATCCCTTCCAAATTTTCCAACATCAGCCTAATGCTGACACTCGGGACAGTAGGTCGTCCCGCGGCCTCCGATGCTGGTTTTCACCAACAGACCACCGCACAGAGGACAGGGTTTCCCCTTTCCTCCGTACACTCTAGGGTCATACGTACCCGGATTTCCATCCAAGTCAACATATTCACCAAACGATCCGCCTAAACGAACCGCATTTCCAAGGGTTTCGGCAATCGATGCAGCAAGCGCATCGCACTCACCAGCATCCAAACCCGAAGCCTGCCGCTTTGGAGCGATCCCAGCCGCGAATAAAGATTCATCCGCGTAGATATTCCCTACACCAGCAACGACCTTTTGATCTAATAGAACTGCCTTAATCAGACCGCGCCTTCCGGCGAGACGACCAGCCAATACTTCTCCAGACCAACTATCATCAAGAGGCTCCGGCCCCATCGATGCGATATCGGACACATGCGTGTACTCCGATGCATCATCAAAATGCCAATCACCCCAAGTCCACATGTCCGTGTAAACGAGTACATCACCTGTACTCAGCCCCACACGAACGCACTCGTATTTCTGCGTAGGAACATCAGCTTCAAAGCGCCGGATACTCCCCTTCATATTCAAGTGCACAACCAAATGAAACGATGGCAAGCTGCCACAACCTATTTCAAACAGCAGAAACTTACCCCGACGATTTACTGCTTTTACAGTCGTATCCGTGAGTCGCTCCGCAAAGTCACCGATGCTACACCGCTTGAGAACACGCTCATCCGTGACTTGGACTCCCGTAATCCTCTGCCCTACCGCTGCCCTCACCAATCCGCGTCGGAGCGTCTCAACCTCAGGCATCTCCGGCAACAGCGTAACCTCACCCACACTCGGAGGGTTTACATTCTTATTCAGGCTATCTTATGTCAAAGAGATGTTAAACGTCAAGGGGCACATCAACTAAGTTAATTCGTCGATTGGTACAAGCCCCCACTGCGCCCGCAGCGAATCTCTTAACTGTAGCAGCGAGCCATCCGCTATAGCACACCGTATCTGCTGCATCAACTTGGCATAGAATGCGAGGTTATGAATCGATGCCAGATTTGCAAAGAGAATCTCATTACAACGGTGTAAATGCCGGAGGTAGGCTGCACTGTGTCGCCGACATGTAAGACAGTCACACTCTGGGTCAATCGGGTTCGTATCCTCTGCAAACCGCGCATTGCTGACATGCCGCCGACCTTGACTTGTGAACACAGTCCCGTTTCGCGCCATTCGCGTTGGTAGCACACAGTCAAACATGTCCATCCCGGCAATCACAGATTCGAGAATATCCTCAGGCATCCCAACACCCATCAGATAGCGTGGCTTATCCTTTGGAAGCAACGGCGCTGTATTACGCGTGATGCGGTACATCTCAGCCGGAGGCTCGCCGACACTAACGCCACCAATCGCTACGCCTGCGAAGTCAAGCGATGACATAAACGCGGCGCTCTCCGCACGCAAGGCGTCATCGGTGCCCCCCTGCACAATCCCAAACAGGTTATGCCCCGTGCTGTCACCACCGAGCTCTGCATGCCTGTCGCGGCACCGTATTGCCCACCGGTGCGTACGCTCCATCGACAGACGAACATACTCCTCCGTTGCCGGATACGGCGTGCATTCATCAAATGCCATAATGACATCCGCGCCCAGCTGATGCTCAATCTCCATCACACGCTCAGGTGTAAAATCGTGCTTTGAGCCATCGATGGGTGACTTAAACGCCACGCCACTCTCAGTGATCTTCCGTAAGTCCTTCAGGGAATAGACTTGGAAGCCGCCGCTGTCGGTAAGCATCGCCCCCGACCATCCGATGAACTTTGGGAGACCACCCAATCGCTCGACCCGCTCGCTTCCAGGCCGTAAGTAGAGGTGAAAGGTATTCCCCAAGATTAACTTATAACCGAGCTGCTCGATGTTCTCAAAGAGCATCGCCTTGACCGTGCCCTGCGTCCCAACCGGCATAAACACTGGGGTTTCCAATGTCGCCCGCGGGAGCGTCAGCGTGCCTAGCCGGGCATTACAGTCGGATGCTGTCTTTGTCACACTAAATATCAGCGCTGAACTCAATTGACAACCTCAAAAATCTCGACATCACGGCTGGAAAACACA
>CAIYBQ010000007.1 GCA_903924445.1 uncultured Armatimonadota bacterium
AGCTCCCGTTCTGTCGAAGCATGACAAACCAGAACCGCTCTTGGTGAGACAAACGTTTCCTTTGGAGATAAGTCGATGTCAGGTCCATTTGGCAGGGTGCAAATGAGCTTACAAGGCGTTTTAAGTTCGTAGTTGACCTGTGATGTAAATGTCTCATCGGTTGTCCACTGAGCGATTTGATTAGCCGATGAGATAGTCATCCCGTGGAACATAAAGTCCGACAGCACTGTGATGGACTGACGTTCCCATTGGGTGGTTGGGTCTACGACAGAGTCGGGTTCGACGGTTGACAGCTCTTCAAACACAATGTGGTTCAAGCGGACCGTTGATGTCGTAGGATTGATGATTTCAATCTGCTTTTCCAAGACAGCAAGGTCATCAAAGATGGTGTGTCGGACCAGAACGCGGATGCCCTTTGCATTACCACGTGTAATTTCAAATGTTCCAACTAGCGAGATGCCACGTTTTGCAGGCGCAGTCGGAGACTGTATTGGGTGTTTGTATGGCTCGGTTCGGACCCCGAGAAAGATTGCATCCTCATTGAGTGGACGGAGCTTCGAAATGTCGCTATCCAAGACAAAGGCCTGGTCTCGTTGACCTGCCGCGCCACCAATGGAATAGCGTAGCCCGTTTAGTGTGACTACACATTCACGAGATGTCGCTCGAACGAGTTCCGTCACTTGCCCTGATGGGGCGTGTCGAATGATAGAGAGCGTTGCCATCGTCTGATGACACAGAATCTCACGGGCTACAACACCGTTGGACAGGGTGAAGAAGATCGCACCATCGCGACGTTCATGAGTGATGCGTGCAGTATTCATGGTGTGGTCCAGATATGAAAAAACCGGGGTTGCCGATTCAAGGGAACCCCGGTTAGTGCGATTACGGATTAGTCGCGCTCGTCAATCGGAACGAACTTGTAGTCACGTGGTCCGACATAAATCGATGCAGGACGGATTAAGCGGGCATCTTCAATCTGGTCAAGCATATGGGCGGTCCAGCCACTGGTACGTCCAATCGCGAAGATAGGCGTAAACAGCTCACTTGGAACGCCAACAGCGTGCAAGATAAGCGCTGCAAACAGCTCAACGTTTGCGTAAAGGTCACGGCCAGGCTTTAGCTCTGCAAGAACCTTGACGGTGGTGTCTTCGACTGCCTTGGTGAGACGCAGCAAGTGGTCATCACCCGTGAGAGCTGCCATCCGTTCCGCTGCAGATGACAACAATGCTGCGCGTGGGTCACGGACTTTGTAGACGCGGTGTCCAAAGCCCATGATGCGACGGCCGCTGAGCATCTCATTGCGAATGAATGCATCGGCATTTTCTGGCTCGCCGATTTCCTGCAGCATTTTGAGGACTGGCCCAGGAACACCTCCGTGTTTGGAGCCCTTCAGTGCGCCGATGGCGCCGGTAAGAGCGGAAACCATATCGGAATCTGTGCTCAGGATAACCCGTCCGGTAAATGTCGAAGCGTTCAAGCCGTGCTCGGCAACCGCAACGAGGTAAGCATTCAATGCATCCACACGAGGCTGGGATGGCTCCACGCCTTCAAGCATGTACAGAAAGCCAGCGGCCAGATTATGCTCAGGCTTTGGATGTACGACCTCCAAGCCTTGGCTGAGGCGATAGGCATGCGCAACAATTGCTGGCATTTGTGCCTGAAGTCTGGCTGCACGATGCTTGTTGACACCGAGGTCAAGCGACCCGAGTGTGTCATCGCCAATCGAGAGCATCGATGCCCCGATACGAACGACATCCATTCCAGTTGCTTTGTCACCGATAGTCTTTAAGCAGGTGAGAACCTCGTCCGGTAACTCACGCGCTGATGACATCGTTTGCAGCAGTGTGTCGAGCTCAGATTGGTTTGGGAGCTTGCCATGCCACAGAAGATAGGCGACCTCTTCAAAAATCACATTGCCAGATAGCTCGCTGATGTCATAGCCACGCAGCGTCAGCTTGCCGTTTTGGCCATCCACTTCGGCGATATTGGTCGCAGCGGCAACAATGCCCTCAAGTCCACGCGCCACTTGTGGCTGATTTGGTTCGGTCGTACTCATTCGGACAGGTCTTCCTCAATGAAAAATCTAAGGTGTTTTGGCAACGCCCAATACGGCCACATCGCCGTTTGATTCTAGCGTAAACACATGACCGAATTCAATAGCCATGAAGTCTGCATTCGTTGGGACAGTCTGCATTTGTTTGGTAGAGTACACAAATGCAACGTGATGACGTGGCGGGACCTGAACTTAGGGGATTGACGCTCGCAATTGATCGCAGCGTGTCGTTTACGCACGTGCCTGGTGATATCAATCAGCGGTATGCGCGCTGCTCTCACCCCACGGCACTTGCACTCGAACGTGACATCGCTGCGCTCGAGTACGCGGAAGCCTGCCGAGTTACATCGAGTGGAATGGCTGCAATCACCGCAGTCTTAATGGCAGTCTGCCAGCCAGGAACCACGATATTCACCCACACCGTTGCCTACTCTGGAACGCTTAAGCTCATCAGCCGATTAGCTGCTCAATGGGGTGTCATCCACCAACCGCTAGATCTGACATCATTGAATGCACTCGAGAGCACAGAGTGCAAACCCGGGGATGTTCTTTGGTTGGAGAGTCCTGCAAACCCCACTCTGGACGTCTTACCGATGCGTGCTCTCGCAAGCTTCGCGAGGCAGCATGGCCTGATATCGATTGCAGATAACACGCTCTGCACACCTATTGGATGCAACCCACTCAAACTTGGAGTCGATATTGTTATTCACTCAGCTACGAAGTATATGGGTGGTCACGGTGATGTGCTTGCTGGAGCGATATGCACATCTGAGGTGTTAATGGAGCAAATCGAGCCTTGGAGAATACTTCAAGGCGGAACGTTATCGGCCGATGCTGCATGGCTTGTTCATCGTGGTCTATCAACGCTCGCCATGCGTTTTGCCCGCCACTGTCAAAATGCAAAGGATATTGCAACCTTTTTGAGTTCACATCCGGCTGTCACGGTACTGAACTTCCCAGGCATTCCAAACAGTGAATATCACGAAGCCGCGGCTGCAGAGCATCCCGGTGGTATTGGTGGGCTGCTAAGTTTCCACTATGCAGGTGAAGTTGATAGGATGCTTACTCGGCTAGTGCATTGCAGTATTGCTCTGTCACTAGGGGAACCGATGACCCTGGTTGCACATCCCGCAAGTATGTTGCGGTGCGATGGTGGCCATTCAGCACTCGGGCAGCTCTGCCCGAATTTGATTCGCGTCGCCGTAGGTTTGGAGGACCCATGCTTGGTGATAAACGACCTGAAACAGGCAATGGCGGTGTAGGACCAGATCCGATCACGCTAGGCGCACGGATTCAGCGAATTCGTATGCGGATGAATCTGTCTGTTCGTGATGTTGCTGAAAAGGCAGGAGTCAACAAGAATACAATCTTACGCCTTGAAAAGGGACTCACGCCATCGTATACAACGCTCAATCGCGTTTGTGAGGCGCTTGGAATCCACATCGCGCAACTGACACGTCAAGATGCGCACGATGAAACAACGATCGCAGTGCATAGCAGGGGAAATGAAGGTCGGTCCCAGCTGGCAGCTGACGAGACTGCACTATTGACATCTCTTGAATGTCGTCTTCCGGATGGAAGAATCAATAGCGCGCTTCTTGAGCTTTACGATCGCACAGAGCCGGTAAATCACCCCGGAGAAGAGTTCATTTTCTGTCTTCGCGGTACCGCGCTGTTGACGGTTGGTGGGCAAACCTATACGCTAGGCGAGGGAGATGCGGCTACGTTTTGGAGCACTGAGATACACCGATATGCTCCAGCTGAGGAAACTCCGGAAGAATCATTACCAGTACTGTTACTAACGGTCTGGCTTGATACCCGGGATGAGCGCTGATAACCAAGAGGGGAACGAACGAATATGATGTCCATTGGAATGATTGCCACACTGGCAATGCTTGGCACAGCACCCGGCCAGCAGACAACCGTAAAGTTGAACTACGATTCTAAGGCGACAGTTACCGCGCGTGTCGGCTACATGCCGATTCGTGTAGAGCTGACGTCCATCAAGCCGGATTCAATCAAAAAAGAGCCTGTCTACACTGGCACCGCACGTTACGGAGTTATCAAAGCCGGCGAC
>CAIYBQ010000008.1 GCA_903924445.1 uncultured Armatimonadota bacterium
AGCGCCGCAACGCCTGTCAGTGCCGCCGTGTTCATAAAGCCACTGACCAGCAGCTGACCAAGGGCCCTTGGTGTAAATGGAAGGTAATCCACAGGCGTCCACCACTGCCGGAACACCAGGTTTAGACCAAACATCGAGATTGCAGCAACGGTGTACGTGATAACCGCAAACAGCCGCCCGGATGCCACATCGCTTCCGCTAAACACCCGCTTCCAAATCGAACCTGTGGCCGTGTCATTCGCAGCCGCTCCCGTGCCAAATGTCGCAACCAGCGCAAGCGGCGCAAGGAAGACGAAGAGCTGAATGTACCCTCTGCTCAGCTGTGCGGCACCGCCAAGTAATGCGGCAAAAGCAATCAACATCCCAAAAATGGTTCGACGTAACAGAACTGCGTAGCGTGGCTGACATCCACTCAAGTGATGCGCGGCGAGCAATGTAAAAATCGCGGTGAGGCTGGTATTAACGATGCCGCTGATCAGCCATGCTGGAAAGGTGATACCGAAATAAACCTCTTTGAATGAGCTGGCTCCCGGGGCGCCCAGCGCATTGATGGCGGAGAAATAGGCCGTTTGGCCATCCACCGCGTGCATAATGGCGGGCACCGCTGGAACACATGTCCCGATAAACAATGCAATCGCTGCAGTATACGCAAGGAGTGTTGCTTTACCCTGAGACTTTGCAACGGCCGAACAGGCAATACCGATGCTGCCATAGACCATCGCCGAAAACGTTAAAAGCACATACGCCAATAGGATCTCTGAAGGCGCAACGCCTCCCGTGAGGAAGACGATGGCCGTAACGGGAAGGGAGCCTACGAGCAGCCAGATGATAAACAACGCGATGCTGCAAAGCTTGCCGACAACGATGTCCGCTGGCTTCAATCCCGTCAGCAAAATGGTGTCGAGTGTCTGTTGTTCACGCTCGGCGACCAGCAGACCACTGGTGAGCCCCGGTGTGATTAATGTGACCAGCCCAAGCTGCATCCAAAAGGTCATCGCCCAGAAGCTCTGTCCGATCTCACCAAGTGGAACATCGGAGCGCATGGCCTCACTCATCAGGATCAGGCCACCAATAATCAACACTTGAAGCAGAACGTAGGCAAAGAGCAGCTGGAACGCGCGTGCTCCCCGCAGGCGTGTGCGGATTTCCTTCTCAAGAATGGGATTCATCGGGATCGTCATCTGGATAGATTCCTTATGCCACCAGGCCACGGGTGAGGTTCATAAACACGGCTTCGAGGTCGGTCTGGACCTCTCCAAAACTGACAATCCGCACCTTTGCGTTGATGAGCGCAAGGAGGAGGTCATTTTGGGCATCGATACCGCCATCAAATTGAACATCTAGGAACTCACCACGCTCCGCAACATTCCGGACACCCGTCAGCGGCCCTAGGACTTTGCTTGCCGTTGCCTTATCCTCCGCCGGGACCTTAATCTCGAGCACACGCGCACCGAGATTGTCGCCGATCAGCGAGTCAATCGGCCCCGAGACGAGGAGCTTGCCCTTTTCGATAATCCCCACGGATGTACAAAAGTCCGCGAGCTCCGGCAGGATGTGCGAGCTCACAATAATGGTCTTGCCAAGGTTTCGCAGCTCTTTGAGGAGGTCACGGATCTCGATACGCGCGCGTGGGTCGAGACCACTCGCTGGTTCATCGAGGAGCAGCACTTTAGGGTTATGCACCATTGTGCGTGCCAGACACAGACGCTGCTTCATGCCGCGGGAGAGGCCCTCGACGTAGGCATCCTTTTTGTTCGATAGGTTGGTGAGGTCGAGAACCAGGTCAATCAGCCCCGGGCGGTCGCCCTTTGGAACCTTGTACGCTGCGGCGAAAAAGTCGAGGTATTCCCAGACCTTGAACTCATCGTAGACGCCGAATGTGTCCGGCATGTACCCAATCCGCGCCCGGACGGCATCCGGGTTTTCCACCACATTAATGCCATCCACAAATGCCGTACCTGTGGTCGGTTCGAGCAAGGTTGCCAGAATCTTGATGGTGGTGGTTTTGCCGGCGCCGTTTGGACCGATAAAGCCAAAGATTTCACCCGGCCCAAGCGCAAGCGAAAGGTTGTCCACCGCTGTCAGCTTGTCGTAGCGCTTGGTGATATTTCTGAGGTCAATACGTAGCGGTTCGTTCATGCTTTATCCAAATCAAAAGCCTCTGAAAACAGGGCCAGTTCTGTCATCCTATTCTAGTTTTGCACCCTATGCATCAAACTCGCGGGGGCCACGCTTTGCAGCAAGCATCGCCAGCCACCCGACCAGCGCGGTGAACCCTAACGACCCAACAATATAGCTAAGCGCACTCGGCAAGCTCCGCATTCCGATGATCACTTCTGCAAATCCACCAAGAGCTGGTAGTCCAACCGCAATAAACGGGGATCCAAGCAGCATCATCGTGAGCAGCGCCGCCTGTAAACTGGCCGAACGGCTGTTACGGTTGATCGCCCCAAGCAGCATCCCGATAGAGCCAGCAACCCCAAGCATCGCAATCATTAATGCCGGAGCCGTGAACACTGCATGCCACGCTGCGCCGCTTGCAATCAACCCGATGACAAGCATCGGCAGCATCGTGGTAATGATCAACAGCCCGGGGACACAAGCCGCCACGGCTTTACTGATGATGATTTCACGGAGCGAGATGCGCGATAAAAGCATCGCGTTCCACGTCTGCTTCTCACGCTCTTTGGGGATACTGGTCGCTGCCGTCTGAACCGTCATCCAGATCGCCGCCGCTATGCCAAGATAAACCCGCAGCGCTGCGTTTTGTCTGAAATCTGCGCCATCGGCAGCGGTCAGGATGGTGAACACACACATCATCCCGATTAAGCCGCCAATCAGCGTCCAGCGCAGACTCCCCGCGCGGCTTTGTGACCCGGCTGGCATCAGGATACTGCGAAGCTCTTTTCCGATCAGGGGATGCTCGGAAACCACGGGGATCTGCGCAAGATATCGGAGAAGTAAGGCTTGTATAGGCAACGACAACGCTGCGGTTGTCATCTCCAAACTCGATGCTGAATCAGCGGTCCGCAGCTGGGGAAGCTCCGGTGGATGCTTGGCACGGATGTCTTCCAAGCTCTGCCGTGCATTGTCTGTCTGGATCGTTTCTTCCTCGGACTTCGCCAGCTGGCCAAGCGTCACGAGGTAGAGGACAGCACTTCCGGCAATCGTTATGGCTGTCATGATCCAGTTCGGAAAATTGGACACGGGGGTATCGACAATGCTTCGAAGCCTGTCCGGCATAATCAGTAACCCAACGGCAAAGATTGGGTTCGTTGAACCAACGAGGCCGTTGATGAAGCC
>CAIYBQ010000009.1 GCA_903924445.1 uncultured Armatimonadota bacterium
GGACGCACACGCAGCCATACGGGTGTCAGCAAGAAACCACGGAAGAACATTTCCTCGAAAATCGGGGCGCCCACGGATGTCATCAGCATAATCATCCCGGCCGTGAGGCCGCCGTTTGCGCTCTCGAGGAGCTGAAAAGCGGCGTTTTTGTCATCAAGGCCATCGATGTGGACAAGCCTAGTCCACACAATCATCGCAATCGTCAAGAGTGGCAATGTCGCGGAGTAGGCCCGGATTCCATCCCAGATATGCCCCGGGTGAAACGTAAATCCGAAGGGAGCCAGCGTCTCGCCGCGCTTTCGACGCCTCGCAGCAATCCAATACAACACGCCAAGCGCCGACACAAACTGCCCCACAACCAGAATCGGCACAAGCGGGATATCAAATGCACGGGCAAGGAGCTGGCCACCGATTTGGGCGAGGCGATAGGAGCCGATATAGGCAACAAATGCCGTGATGCCATCATCCCAGGTCAGTGTGTCACCTGTTGTTGGTGATGCAAGCGTCCCGACAGCAATAGAAACACGAGGCTCTGGGAGCCATGATTTGCCCCCCGCGCCGGCAATCAGCATCATCGTGGCGGGCACCGCGACAACGGGAAGCGTGATAATTACCCCCACAATCATCATGATGACGATGTTCTGACCGCTCAGCTTGCCAATCGCAAACGCTCCGCCCACCTGTAGCAAAATCAACAGTGGCAGCGCGAAGGAAACAAACTTCCAGCGTCCAAAACGAATCGTGGCACTCCAGAGCAGAAGCCCGATGCCGCTGAGTCCAGCAAGCAACATCGCGCCAATACCAAGGCTGTACGGCAGCGTTGAGCGCCCTGCCCGTGCTTCTCCATCGGAGCGTAGCGTTGCAGCCGTAGCCTTATCGCCACTCCGTCCCGCAGCGGATGCAAGGACAAATGGCTCGAGGGCCCCGAGGCGCATTTTCTTAATCCGCTGCGTCAGGTCGCCGGCCGGGCGTGCACCTTCATCGAATAAATACGCCCAAAGCCCCACTTCAGAGAGATCAATCGGGGCCTTCGGAGCCGTATCCACCTTCTTAACTGTTTTGCTACTTAGTGGTGTCGCGGCAGCATCCGCTTCGAGGGCATCCACGATCAGCTGGCGGTCATCCGCCTGAAGCTCTGCTTTTGCAAGACCATGCGTGATGATGGCGTAGCGCGCGTACCGGAGAGACAGAGTGTCTTCAGCGAGCTTATGCCATAGCTTTGAAGGGTTTCCAAAAAGCCCGGCGTTGGATTCATTGGCCCCCGATGCCAACCAGTAGCGCGTTGACATCACCGCCGCTTGGATACTGGTCATCGCCGGTTGCTTGCGCACGATGGGGGCAGGCTCAGACTGTTTTCCGGTCACACCGGGCAGGGATGTAAGCGCGAACTCAGCCGCAAATGTCAGCATCGCGACGACAGCCCAAATCAATGCAATCGGGCTTGGGCGCCAGCGAGGCGAGACGCCAAGCACAGCAGGTTCGGTTAGGTCGGACACGCTCTGTTACTTTGGATTCGCTGCAGCAAGGCGAGCTTCCGCAGCCTTCAGGTTTGGAGGTCCAGCGGGGTACTTTGGAAAGCGCTTGACAC
>CAIYBQ010000010.1 GCA_903924445.1 uncultured Armatimonadota bacterium
CTGACATCCACACCCTGTTGGGCAACTAAATTGTTGTCCGCACCCAGGGTATAAACGGCTGCTTTGCCCGCGGAGTGTCCATTCAATGCCAATGTAATCGTCCGTGAGCCGGCTTCTTTGTTAATCACCATGACAGTCAATAACTTTGATTTACTTTCAACGGCTGCAAATGCCGAGAGCGAATCAGGCTCTGCTACGGCGCAGTGCTCAGAAACATCCCCAAATCCATGGCCCTGACCATCCGCATTTGTGTACATCGCCATCGCCTTGTACGCTGGCGAACCCGCTTTTGGGCTCGTCCAGCGACAGCCAATATCGAGGCGTTCGCGTCCGAAAATTCCAAGGATGTCCGCTTGTGAAGTTGCGCCGCTGCTATGCTCATCCCCGCCCCAGGAGTATTCCGTAATCCCAATTCGCGTCCCCGGGTAGTTGTTTTTGACCCACTCGTGCATCCGAGGAATCAGCCGAACCGTGTCTGCAATCCATGTTTCATCTTTGTACGCCGGGTCCCAGAGCGCCCGCGTGCTTCGTGCACGACGCTTGACCATCGCTGGGCTTGTATCACCGCTGAACTCACCACCCTGCGGATAAAAGTGGAGAGTAAAGACATCCAGGAGACGCTTCCCACTTGCTTTCTCTTCGGCAGCAAACTTCTTGAGGAGATAGGTCATCGGGTCGACATTTCCGTGTTGCTTGCGGTCCGGCATCGGCTTGAATGGGTTATTCCAGCCATTCTCTTTGCCGTGTTGCGCATCCCGGGGGGAGTACTGAAACCCCGTCCAGCCCCATTCCTCGGGGCCGCAGACCTGCACTTTGGGTGCCGCGGACTTGCACATTTTGCTGGTGGCGAGGGAGCGCTGCCAGAGGTCATCGATGCTCACGCCGGCCGGAATGATGTCTCGGTGCGTCTCGTGCCAGAGACCAGGTTCATTGTCGAGGAGGAGATATTTGATGTTTGGAAAGGTCGTCGCCAGCTTCTGAACCCAGGGCTTGAATGTGTCAGGCGTAGCTGCGATGTTTGCATCCGCGGGGGCATTTCCCGTGATTGCTTTGCCATCCGGGCGCTTGCCATTCCCCGCATCTGGGCAGAACTGGGCATCCGTTTTTTCCTGACGCCCATACTTTGAAACCGAAAAGCTCCACGCTTTCTTTCGTCCTGGGGCGGGCTGTGCAATCCAACCCGTCATCGGGATCGTGATCATCGCCGCAGCGCCGGCCGTGCGGGCCTTTGTGCAAAAGTCATCTACAAATCCGCCGGGCTTTGGGTTGTCGTGCGGGATGGTCTCAAAGAACCAGTCTGAGCCTTTGTTGTCGGCATTTGCCATCCAGTTGTAGCGGGATGTGTTATTTCCACCGAAGCGGTCGATGGGGCAGCGGTAGCCAGGGGCATCCGTTTGGGCGTAGCTCGCACCGTAGATTTCAGGTGATATCGGATGGCGGTTGCGAGTGACATCGATGGTGATGACATTTTGTTCCGGGCCTGCGGTGGCGGCGCGGCGGCAGCCGGCAACGGTGAGGGCGGCTCCACCAAGGAGGAAGCTGACATCCTTTGTATCCATACTTGGATTGTCGGACGTAGCCGGGCTGGTCACGAGGATAGTTATCTTCCGATTGTGCGATGCGGCAGATGTAATTCAAATGTAAACGAGTAGAATCCGGTATGGAATGGACTTTTGATCACATCGCGCAGGTCGTGCCGGACATCGCCGCCGCCGTCTCGTTTTATACGGAGCTCGTGCCTGGAAGCACGGTTTTGTATCAGGATGCCACATGGGCATTTGTCGAAGCCGGCGGGGTCAAGCTAGCATTTGTGGTGCGGGATGAGCATCCGGGGCACCTTGCGTGGCGTGTTTCACGTGCCGAGCTTGTGCGTCAGGCTGCAAAGTATGGCAAAGAAACCAAGCTCCACCGGGATGGCACCGAGTCGTTTTACATCGATGGCCCGTGCGGACAACACATCGAGATCATTACGTTTGATGGCAGTAATTGGGAGACGGAATCCTCTAAAGACTAGGGGATGAAAACTCTGTAGAAACGATATTTGGGGACCTGCAATGCCGCAAAAGCCACTAACGCTCACTGGAGATATCCGTCTCGCGCACGACCCGACCATATTTTTCTGCTGTGCTACTCAGACATCTTCAAAATAGAAATCAAAAAATAGAATAGGGACCTGCAATGCCGCAAAAGCCACTAACGCTCACTGGAGATATCCGTCTCGCACACGATCCAACAATTGTTGTCGATGCCGGCATCTGGTGGCTGGTCTCGACTGGACCGGGGATTGGGCTCCGTAAAAGCACGGATGGCCGTAAGTGGCAATACGTTCAAGAGATCTTCAAGCCGCTGCCTGAGAGCGCATTGAAAGTTCAGCCCAATGCAAAGAATCTCTGGGCACCGGATCTTGTAAAAGTCGGAGCGCGCTGGCATTTGTATTACTCGGTCAGCGCCTTTGGCAAGAACCGCAGTGCGATCTGTCTGGCATCGAATAAAGTGCTTGACCCCTCGCATCCCGATTATGCCTGGAAGGATGAAGGCATCGTCGTCGAGTCCTTACCGACGGATCACTACAATGCGATTGATCCATCCGTTGCAAAGGATGACAAGGGTGTCTGGTGGATGACGCTCGGTTCATTTTGGGGTGGATGTCAGCGTTTTCGCCTAAATACTAAGGCGACGCGTGTCGATACCAGCTACCAAATGAGCTGTGTTGCGCAGCGTCCAGAGCTTCCGCATGCGATTGAGGCCCCTGCGTTTTTCTTTCGGCGTGGGTGGTGGTATCTGGTTGTCAGCTTTGACTTTTGCTGCCGGGGTTCGGAGTCAACGTACAACATCCGTGTTGGGCGCAGCCGGACCATCGATGGCGAATTTCTCGATGCCGCTAGCCAAAAGTTGAGTGAAGGTGGCGGGACAATGCTTCTCGATGGCCACGGTCAAATGGCGGGTCCCGGGCATGCGATGATCACGACGGCTGGGCGCACCGACTATTTGGTTCATCATTGGTATGACAAAAGTGTTCCGCGTGGCGTGACGACGCTTGGGATTCGTCCGATTAGCTGGACGCGTGCCGGGTGGCCTGAGGTCGACCGGGATGCCCCTGTCGTCGACCCCGCGGCGGTTCGTTAGCGGGTAAACGCATCGACGACCGGACGGCCATCGAAATCCGCTGGGATAGGGATACCAAGGAGCCAAAGCGCTGTAGCGGCTGTATCACAGGTGCTTGGTTGCCCAAGCTTTGTTCCTGCTTTGACGCCGGCACCATAGGCAATCCAGGGGATTTCCCGGTCATCGGTGACATCCATCCCGTGCGTCTTTTCATGCCCGCCGTGGTCGGCGCTGATCAAAATGACGGTTTCGTCCATCAGGCCTTTGCGGCGTAGGGCGCTGACAATTAGCTCGATGCCTTTGTCGCAGTCGGCAAAG
>CAIYBQ010000011.1 GCA_903924445.1 uncultured Armatimonadota bacterium
CCAAAGCCGCTTGGCAGCTCGTAACAAAGCACCTGCCTCTGCAATTGGAGCCTTCAGCGTTGCCTCCTGCCTGTGCTCATCGCCATCCTGATCCACCACTACCACCGCCAAACCCTTTGCAAAGACCCCGCGTCGCTGCAAGGGCTGGCTGATGACCTTTGTCAATGCATCCAGAATCTGCACAACCTGCTCCTGAAAGCAACACTCATCCCCGGGAGCAAAGCGCTGCTGCTCAGTCAGCGAATCCGGAGGCCAAAGTGGCTGAACCGGGTTTGCATCGTTGCCGACCGCAAGATCTGCGAGACGCAGGGCATCCACACGCAGTGACTTTGGAAGACGCTGCGGCGTAACACGGATGACATCTCCAAGCTTTGTCACCCCCGCTTTACGGAAACGCTCCTGAAGTGCCGGGGACAGCCCAAGCGAAATGTCTGAAAGCTCTATATTTCCTAGCGCCAGCCATGCATCCGCTGCCTGCAAAACCGCCGTTGCAAACCTAGCATCCGGAAAGGGACGCCTGCACTTGCGCATCGCATGAAATGCCAGCCACTTCGACCGTCCTGCACCCGCACGCACCGCACACCCCAGAATTTCCGCAAGATCAGCTCCAAGCGTTTCAAGCCATGGCTCCACCGGGATGTCATCAAGGTGCACATAGCAGCGCTCAAGGCCATCCGGTTCGACATAACACGACTCAATCGCAAGCCGGTCCCACGCCTGCTCAACCGCTGCACGCACCGCTTGAGGGTCATCCGGATGAACACATAAACCCGGACAGAGTGACCGTGCTGCAAGAATTGTCTGACCAGTGCGGATACCACTTGCACCTGCCTTGGGGCAGGCTTGATGAACGGTTGTGGTATCGGTTGTGATCACCAATGGGGTTTCGGGGGTGATTCCCTGGATACTGCGGGCGATACGCAGACGGATTCCACGCCAGTCAAAGCAAGTAATCATTAAGGGGGGCATTTCCAATCGAACAGTTGTTTGCAGGACTACTATACTAATGGGTTGCAATCCGGAAATCAAACAATTGTTTGCTTGTTTTTAAAACACTGAAAATGCAGAAAAAGGGATGTCCGTGAAGACATCCCTTTTCTTGTCAGCACCCGAAAATTCCGGGTAGATATCAGATATACGGCTCTGATGTGTATGTTTCAGCAACACGCCGTGAGCGGCGGAAGTAGATATCCCAAGCCCCACAGAAAATCTGCTCCATGACGACCATATAGAAAATACGCAGCTGGAAAGGAGACAGAGTCAGCTGGGATGCGGCATCCGAGGAGACTGGTAAACCAGGCAACGCCATCGGGACCGGACCTGCGATGAAAAACAAGGTCATCCAAATCGCCGGGAGGATAAATCTGCGCAGCTCAAGGTGACGCTCTGCATAGACACGGCCCTTTTGATCACCCGTTAGAACCTTGTGTCCAACCACAACACCGTAGGCATGGAAGAGGAACGCTGCCGCGGCCTCAACCAGATATGGAACCACCCCTGCACTGATCTTAAATGTGCCTGCTGTTGCAATCTGAATCGCAAAACCATACATCGCAAGGCTTACAAGTGGGATTGCATACAGAAGGCCACCAAAGACTGCGATGCCGCCGGTGGGCACGACGCGCACATTGGATGACCGCATCCGGCGTTCAGCCAGCCGCGCTTCAATCCGTGAGCAGACATTGTTAATCTCAACATCTTCGGCATTCCGCTCAGCTGCGGTACGGCGCTCGGTTGGCACGCTTGGCGCTGGGGTAACAGGAGGCTGAGACAGCGCAGCCGCAGGCTGGAATCCTGAAAAACTGGTACCTGCGGAGGAATCCTGCAAAACAGGTGCCGCGATGGGAACAACCGGAGCAGGGGCTGTGATGGCTTCCACCACGACTGGGGGCACAACTGGAACCAGCGCCGTTGATGGAACGACAGGCGCATCAGCGGGTGGTTCCGTATGTTTCAGAACCGCTGTAACGACAGGCTCAACCACCGGAGCAGGAGCAGGTATCGGTTGCGGCTGAACAATGTCAACCGCTTCTACAGCTGCTTCCACCGCTGCCGGTTCATGTACATCAGGCACCACGCTCAGTGGAGCAGAATGCTCTGCTATTTCGATATTGCTTTCTTGAGCAGCTTCTGCAACAACATCTTTTGCACTAACATCAACTGCATTCGAATCATCGACAGCAGACACCGGGGTCAGAGGAAATTCAGCAGTGACCAGAAAATCTGCCGCAGCATCCTGCTGCAAAATAACATCCAGTGCCACGGCCTCAGATTCAGCAGGCTGAATGTCTGCCTGCGTCTCCGTTACAGACTCTGTGGCTACCGCAGTCTCAACAACCGCATCCACACCCACAGCTGTAAGAGGCTCATCATCTGAGAGGACATTCGCGAAAGGACGCTCCTGATAGTCAACAGCGACTTTCAGAGGAAGGATGGCATCCACGGATGACAACCTGTCCATATCGAGATCAAGGTTTAGAGGTGCACGCTCGCTTGGCCAGTTAGGAACATCGGGGACGCCCGTACCACGCGCATGTGGGATATCCGGGCCGACCACACTGTCATCCCATTGATGCGCAGGATGGGAAGGGACACCGACAGCTTCCAACTCTTGACGCATTCCCTGGGAAACGGCGATAGGGGAGCTATGAACCGTATCAAGCTCTTCCTCGGCTGGGTTCTGCTCGCCTGCAAACATCTGGTCAAGAGGAGTCCCTTCGGACTCTTCCACTTTCCATGCGCGGTCTACAGCAGAAATAAGGCCGGCGCTGAGGAGCTCCTGAAGCTGGGATTCCGTAAAGGGTCCCAGTTTTCGATCATTCTTTAGCACAAAATACAGCATTAGGATTCACTCGTACCGTAGGGTCAGGCCCTGTGTCAGCACGAAACAAAATCATAACACGTACCGTGCCAAACGAGGGTTGAGAAACACAGTACAATCACCCGTTTTTGGTGATTCTACGACTACTTTTGCGTAAGCACTCTGCATAACAACGTAGTCAATCAAGCACCAGGTGCTTTCTGATGCTCTGCAATCAGGCGCACATACATCTGACGTATATGCGACACCATTTCTGGGACACTCGGGCGAACTGGGGATGCCAGCGCTTCCGCAGACATCTGGTGGCGCAAAACATCATCTGCGACAAGCCGTAACAAGGCTCCCGCGAAGGCATCGAGCTCTGGAGGAACCACCAACGCATCAACATTATTTCTGACAAACTCCGCAGCTCCACCACCGGTTACTGCCACGCATGGCAGGCCACAGGATTGCGCTTCGCCAAGGACCAGCCCCTGCGTTTCCGTGTAGCTGGGAAATGCAAAAATATCTGCCATCCCGTAGTAATCCACCAAACGCTCACGCGAGACCGGACCCACAAAATGCGTCCGTCTGTCCATCCCGAGCTCAGCTGAAAACTCCGCCTGCGAGTCGCCATCCGGCCCCCCGCCAACCATCACCAAATGACAGTTCTCCGGCAATCTGGCAAAGCTCTCCAGTAACAACCGACAGTTCTTTTCCCAAGCTATCCTGCCGACGTACAACACCACGCGGTCATCCGGCTGAATGCCCATCAGTGTGCGAAGCGCCCCCGCGCGCTCTGCATCCACCACCCCTGGGAGCGAGACGCCCGTTGGGTGCACTTCCATCGGACAAGGCATCCGCATTTCCGTGCGCAGCTGGATTTCTGTATCCTTGCTAGGAACCGTAAGCAGGGCGCACCCACTGTAGAACTGGGTCAGGACAGTGCGCAGCCACCAGCGGCTAACCGGTGGTGGGAAGGGGGAGTAGTGGATGTACGAAAAGTACAGCGTGTGAAACGTTGAGACATGTGGCACTCCAAGGCGCCGTGCAAGCCTGTGGCCATAGAGTCCAAGCCCAAACGGGTGGTGCGAGTGGACGATGTCGACATCGATGTTATCCAACCGATGCGAAAGCGGGCCATACGGTGGGTAGGCAAAGGGGTTACGTGTGTTCCATGGGCTGACCCAGCTTGGGACGCGCTGCACGTAGAGCGGGTCGAGGTCGGCGCCCGGCATATCCGGACAGACGATGATGACTTCATCCCCGCCCGCCATCAGCTCATCCGCAAGCGTACGCACACTCGCCGTCACGCCATTGACAACCGGGTACCAGCTCTCCGTCAGTAGTGCGATTCTCAACGGACATCCCTTATCGCAAGCTGTGCACCTGTCGGAACATCGCCAAGGGCATCGCCCGATGTCTCCAGAATCCCAAGCGTTCCAGGCGGAGCCAAGTAGACTTTATTGGGGAGAAGAGATAGCGAACCAAGGCTGGTATACGATGCTGAGAGCCAGACACCTGTCATCTGAAAACGCATCCCAAAGGTATGCACGCCCACGGATGTTGGAATCATCACCACTCCATTCCACGTATCTGGAAAGGCGTGGCGTCCAATAAGTTGTTGCCACCAGCTCCTGCAGACCATTAGGTGTTCCGACCTGCGTGCACCATCGCACCACAGCTGCTGTATCGCGTTACGTGAGATCGTCCTGCCCCCCACTTTTCCCAAGACGGGTTTCAAAAACCCGCATCACATCGGAGACGCGGAAGCGACGATGCTTCCCGATGGTCCTCCGGTGAACCAGTGTCCCGGCCTTTGTCATCCGTCGAACCGTCGCATCACAGACATCCAGCAGCTGCGCCGCTTCATCCAGTGAAATCTCATTGTCCAATATTTTGAGGATGGTTTGGTCGCGCGTCGGGTCTGTTGTCGGAGCAACATCCACAAGCCGGCCGTTCATCTGGTGGACCAGAATCTGGATATGCCGGGGGACTGCCTGCCAGAGACGGAGGACATCCTCGTATGTTTCAGGGATTTCAGGTGGAATCGATGCACTGTCCGCTTCAAGTTCGAGAACTCCCTGGCGGATTTTTCCACCTGCAATGGCATCGATAAGCGCCGATGCCGTAATAGCCGGTTGTACCACGGGGGCGATGGTGCGTTGCGGTGTTTGCTTTACCAGAGCGGGCGATGCACCAACGGCAGGGTCATCCAGCTTTGCCTTAGCGAGGCGCTGGGCTTCTTCGATGGGCATTGTGACGCCATCCACGATGACGTAGCGTCCCCGTGCTGTAGTCTCCCGAGGCGCGCCCGTGGTGACACCACGTGCCTTCAGAAAGTCTTGATATGCATCCATTGCCGGCATCGTTTTAGGTACCCGTGTCTCCGGATGATTCTACGCCATCAGGACGCATCAGGCAGAATCAGCATCGCATCCCCAAAGCTTAGAAAGCGATAGTCATTTGTGAGTGCGGCTTCGTATGCGGAATGCAGGCCATCGATGCCAAGGAGTGTCGCTACCAGCAGCAGGAGCGTAGAGCCAGGCTGATGGAAGTTTGTCAGGAGGCCATCCACGCTACGGATTTTCTGTCCAGGATAGATATAGATGTCTGTATCGCCATCAAAGGGGGCAATCCGGACACCATCCGGGGCATTCCGTGCCGCCGTTTCCAGTGCGCGGAGACTGGTGGTCCCGATCGCGATGACGCGTCCGGTGCAGGCATTGACCTTGTCTGCGGTTTCTTGTGTCACGTGGATGTATTCCGCGTGCATCAGGTGTTTGGTGATGTCATCCGTGCACTTGATCGGCCGAAAGGTCCCGAGACCAACGGAGAGGAGTACGCGGGCGGTTTCGATGCCATTTGCTGCGAGAGTGTCAAGGAGCTCTGCAGTAAAGTGCAGTCCTGCTGTGGGGGCTGCGGCGCTTCCGGGGACCCGGTTGTAGACCGTTTGGTAGCGTTCACGGTCATCGAGATGTTCGTGAATATACGGCGGAAGCGGGACGCGGCCCTGTGTTTCGAGGGTTTGGCGCAACATCTCAGGGTCGCCCTGAAAGTGGAGGACACGGATGCCTTCTGTGAGGATATCACCGACGGTACACGTGAGGTTGGTATCTGCGAAGTGGAGTGTGTCTCCGGGGCGTGCAGCCTTCCCTGGGCGTACGAGGGCTTCGTAGGCGGCTGGCCCGCTGGGGAGGTGGGGCCCCAGCACAAGCGCTTCCCGGTAACCTCCGCCAGGGCCTTGCCCGACAAGGCGTACAGCACTCACACGTGTTTCATTGATGACAAGGAGGTCTCCGGGTTTCAGGAGTTCTGTGATCTGGTGAAAGATGATGTGAGAGTGGGAGCCACTGCGCGGGTCGACATGCAAAAGCCGCGCGGAGTCGCGCGGCTCAAGCGGTGTCTGCGCGATGCGGTCATCCGGGAGGATGTAATTAAACGCATCTAGTCGCATGAATTAGGCCAGCAGCTCACCTTCGGAGAACCAGAGAGCCATTTCCTCTGCTGCGGTTTCAGGAGCATCTGACCCGTGGATCAGGTTGCTCATCATGTCGCAGGTGTAGTCACCACGGATGGTTCCTGGGGTGGCATTGATGGGCTTTGTAGCACCAATCATCTGGCGGCAAAGAGCGATTGCATCATTGCCTTCCCAGACCATTGCGACAACAGGGCCGCTGGTGACGAAGTCAACGAGCTCGCCAAAAAATGGCTTGTCAGAGTGCACAGCGTAGTGTGCTTCTGCGGTCTCACGGGTCGGGACGACCAGCTTGAGAGCAACTAACCGCAGGCCGCGGTTTTCAAAGCGGCGGATGATTTCGCCGGAGAGCCGACGGGCAACACCGTCGGGCTTAACCATAATGTATGTGCGTTCCATTGTTTGTGCGCTTCCTCGAGTATCGCCGCTTGGTCGCGGCAAACCGGGAAAGTTTACCGCGCCTTCAGGGAGTTTTTACATCACAGAAGGCGCGGCGTACACAATTACTTGCCGGTGACCTTCTTGAAGATCTTGTCTTGATCCTTCTTGACACCATCGACACAGCCCTGGCAGCAGACCTTGACTGACTTGCCGGCGTATGCCTTGTTCTTACCGGTGTACTTAACAGAGATTGGGTTCTTGCCAAGTGGCTCGCCCATAACTGGGCATGCGGTCTGCGCCTTGGTTTGCGCCATTGCAACTGCTGCGAAAGCGGCTGTGACAGCGACAGCCAACATCATTTTGTTCATAGTAACCCCTCTTGAATCGAGCCTTACTCATGCGAGGTGGCTCATGTACGTAATCTTACCGTAAGACGCGTGCATTAATAAGAAATTATAAACATGGCAATTTCAGGAAAACAAACATGTGGGGCCAGCGCAGGTTATTGGCAGCGCGATGCTAATTCGAATCGGTCTTGTCAAAGTGAGCCGAATGAACATCCTTGAGCTGCTTCGGACGAATCCGCGTGTAAATCTGCGTGCTCGAGAGGTCTTTGTGCCCAAGTAGCTCCTGAACGACTCGGATATCCGCGCCGTTTTCAAGGAGGTGACTCGCAAATGAGTGGCGCATCATGTGAGGCGTTGGCTTTACGCCCACCTTCCCGGATTTTCCCAGTCTGTCAAACAGTCTCCGGATGGCCCTATCAGATAGCCTTCCACCAAAGCGATTGAGGAAAAGGGCATCTGTGGTGGCACTTCCAGCCGCTAAAAGCATCGTTTCACGGCCATCCTTGATGTACGTTTCCAAAGCCCGCAGTGCGTGGCTGCCGATGAGGGCGTAGCGCTCCTGACCACCTTTGGCGTGTCGAATCCGCATTGCGCCTTCATCGGTGCCCGTGCGAAATACATCTTCCAAATCAAGACCAATGAGCTCTCCAGCCCGGATACCACTGGCGTAGAGGCACTCAACGATGGCTTTGTCACGGAGACCGGCGGGGGAATCATCACGCTTACTGTCAAGGAGGGCCCCAATATCCGCTGTATCCAAGGCTTTAGGCAGAGACTTTCCACGCTTCGGGATATCGACATCCGTGAACGGATTGCTCTCAGCAAGTCCGGACTGAATTGCCCAGCTGAAGAATGTCCGCAGGGATGCCACCCGGCGAGCAACCGATGCCTTTGCCAGACCATCCACCTTCGTCATATGGCTAATCCACGAGCGCGCCGTTGCTGCATCTACTTTGAGCACGGATGACTGCTGCGAATGGATTAGATAGGTGACAAATGCTCTGATATCAGCCCGGTAAGCCCGAACGGTGTGTTGTGAGAGCTGACGTAAGTCCGCGAGGTGGATGCTAAACGCATCCAATGTCGGGTCAATCGCAAGCGGCATCAAGCCAGTATCTTACTCTGTTCCGTTCCCATCAGGTCAAGGCACGCGGGGAGGTAGTTCCGCCATAACTGGTTTTTAGAGCTCGCCACATATTGTGTAATCCCGATGTATGGTGTGTACCGCGGGCGCTTTGGCGCACGGATCAGACGCATCCCGGACTTTTCCAGAAACTTGTCTGCTTTGCGCGTGTTACATCGCTTACAACACGTCACCAAGTTCTCCCAGGACATGTCCCCACCGTGGCGGCGTGGACGGACGTGGTCGATTGTCATGTCCTTTCCATGGACACCGCAGTACTGGCATGTGTAGTTGTCGCGTGCAAAGACACTGCGACGACTGACTTTGAGCTCAGGCATCGGGCGGCGGATCTGGGAGCGCAGCTTTACGACGGATGGAGGTCCTTCGGCCTGCGATGGTGCATAAAGAGCATCCGGCTCTTCTTCATCTGCGGCCGTATGCAAGACATCGGCCTTTCCCTTGTAGACCAGAATGACAGCCCTGCGCATGTTACAAACATTCAGTGGTTCATAGTCACAGTTAAGTACAAGAACTTCGCGTCCCATTTATCCCACGACCTCAGAAAGTGAAATAGGAGTTAAGAACAAAACCCCCGGCGCAACGCGCACAGGGGCAGATTCAGCCAGACACAGGACTACCTGTAAGACATGGGTTCTTCGACACAGATGTCTCTCAAGATATAGCACAGCTGGTCTGTGTGGATACAAGATATGGTCTTATACCACATCCGGATGGGAACTTCACTCAAGCCCGGTATAGCGTCTTGGAACCCGTGGTGAGAGCCCGGTTGTCGGCCATTGAACGGGGACATCCGCCCATGCAGCCAGCATCGCCACCGTAATCACGGCATTCCCTTCAGTCCCAATAAGCGTCACCCAGTCACCTTCGGTGGCATCGGGGATATCGGTAACATCCACCTGAAGCTGGTCCATCGATACGACGCCGCAAATCTTCGCTTGCTGTCCACGGATCAGGATGTGTGTTTCTGGCGAAATGTGTCTGGGATAGCCATCCGCGTACCCCACACCGACCGTTGCAATTCGCGTTTCCCTATCCGTCACGAATGTTGCGCCATAGCCGACAGCATGCCCGGCTGGGAGGTGTTTGATGAGATGAATACGTGCACGCCAGCTGAGAACGGGTGACGTGGGGCACGTTACCCATGAACTTGGCGCGATGCCATAGAGGAGTGCGCCTGGGCGGTGGAGGATGGGGTTGCCTAGCGGAGAAAGAGTTGTGTCCCAGAGGATCCCCGCCGAGTTGTTTACAGATATGACCGTCTTGTCATCGATTAAGTGGCACTGCATCAGCCCATGGATGTCATCCAGAAGCGTCGAGTATTGCCGCTGCATCGATGTCTTATCAGCCGCATCTGCCGATGCTAAATGTGTCGAGACGCCGCCAAAGCAAACCGTCAGGTTTAGGTTTCGACAAGCCTCGATCGCATCGGCGCAGAGTAAGCCCTCACGCCCCATCCCAGTATCGAGCATCAGAAAGCAGTCGAGTGTGCTACCGCCAGCATCGAGGTACGCGTGAAGAAAGCCTTCGCTGGAGATGTGCGGGGTTAGGCGTTGGTTTACGCACAGGCGTGCAGAGAGCGGCTCGGCGGGAGAGAGGACATGAATCGGGATGTGGAGTCCGCAGGCGCGGAGGAGCTGCCCTTCTGCTGGGGTCGCAACGGCGATTGCCGAAACTCCACCGGCGACAGCCGCACGCGCGCATGGGACCAGGCCGTGCCCATAGGCATCAGCCTTCACAACGGCGCAAACGGCTCCGAAGCGCTGGGTGAGCAGGCGGGCGTTGTTTCGGAGTGCGACCAGATCAACAGCGGCGAATGTGCGTTGGACATCCGCCGCTGATGCGGCATTCACGTCTGTCAGCTGACCGTGACGATGAAGTAGTGTGTCGTGAACCCATTCACGGTGATCGCGACAGAGTCCCCGGCGCAGTGGCCCATTAGTTGTTTGCCGAGAGGGGAAGCGACACTGATCTGATGATTATCAGGATCTGCCTCGTAGTCACCGACAAGGGTGTAGGACTCTTCGGTGTCATCATCCGTGTCACGAAGGGTCACGGTTGCCCCGAGGCCAATGGTCCCTGGTGCATGATGGTCATCTTCGACAACGATGGACCTTTCGAGCATCGCTTGAAGATCAGCAATCCGGCCTTGGATAAAGCCTTGTTGCCGTTTGGAGTCCTGATAGTCGAAATTCTCAGACAAGTCCCCGAGGTCACGTGCCTGCCGAATACGCTCTGAGAGTGCCGGCATCTCGACGGCCTTCAGCTGTTCCAGCTCAAGTACTATTTTTTGTTTGCCACTCGGCGTTAACACGAAATCTGCCATGATTGCTCCACCAAACGTATGTGCTACTGCGTATACCAGTGCGTTATTTGGAACGCGTGGTGCGCGAGTATACACGCGTACATTTCAGTTGGCAACACAATACCCTTAACTGGGACAGATTATCCTTGACGGTTTGTGCTGGCGATGGTATTTTGAGGATTCGTGCCACACTGTGTCATCACGGGTATTCCTGTGACTTCTGACAGGGGTGTGACGCGGGAAACAGCTGTAGTCGTCGGTGTGGGGATTGGTTTGCGATAACCTAGCACAACTTGGTGTCGCACGTCAATCAACTGCATTGTCAGATGATAGATGTGCCCGACCTGGGAGGGGTTCAAACTGGTATGGAGATTCAGCATTCGGCAAAGCGCGCGCAGCATGCGGCCGGCATTCCCAACCTCATTCAACTTCAATTGGATTCGTTTCGTTGGTTTCTTGAGGAGGGATTGCACGAACTGTTCCTATCGTTCTCTCCGATTCATGACCACACGGGCACCATTACCATTGAGCTGATTGACTTCACCCTTGGGGAGCCCAAATACACGCTCGAGCAGTGTCGCAGCCGTGATGTTACATTTGAGTCCCCAATCAAGGTGCGCGTTCGTTTGACGACGGCGCATGGTGAAGTTAAGGAATCTGAGGTTTACCTTGGTGACCTTCCACTGATGACGGAAAAGGGTACGTTTATTATCAACGGTGCCGAGCGCGTCGTTGTGTCTCAGCTTTCCCGGTCTCCTGGTATCTACTTCCGCGATGAGCTTGACCTCACCCTGAACTGGCAGTTCTCGGCAACCCTGATTCCTTCCGAGGGTCCATGGGTTGAGATCGAGACGGATACATCCGAGGCCGTGATGGTTCGGATTGGCCAGAACAAGAAGTTTGCCATCACTACGCTCCTCCGTGCGCTCAACGATCCTAGTCTGCAAAACGACTTGGTGCGTGACCGCCTGTTGAATCAAGATGAGCTAAGCGGAGTTTTCAATGTTGACTACCGTGAAGTAGTCGGCAAGACGCTTGCTGAGCATGTTGTTGACGATGTAACCGGCGAAGTGATTTTTGAGGCTGGCTATACAGTTGCCTACGCTGACCGTGCGAAATTCGTTGAGCTCGCCGGCGGTGAAGAGAACCTGCGTAATCATCGCCTTAACGTTATCTTCAAGGATCCACAGTACGAAACCGACACGCAGATTCTGGAGCGTTTCGGAACGCGCACGGATTTCCAAGCACCACGCGGTGGCACCGATGAAGAGCGTGAGCTCTTTATTACATCCATTGTGGATACCTATGCTCTGCAGGACTTTGTGTCTTCGGCAGGCAAGGTTGTTGCTAGTCCTTATCAGCGGGTTGACAAAACGGTTGCCAAGACCATTTTGGAGACACTTGAAGCTGAGAACTCAGATGGCATCGTCACGCTGTTGACTGTGCCTAAGTACCTGAATGCAACGCTTGATATTGAAGAAGCGAATGTTGTGGATTCCAAGTCCGCGATGTTTGATATCCACCGTAAGCTGCGTCCAGGCGATCCACCATCCGATGAATCTGTACGTACGATGCTCCGCGGAATGTTCTTCGATGTTCGCCGGTACGACATGGCCAAGGTTGGTCGTCACAAGCTGAACAAAAAGCTTTCCACGCTTCAGATTCCTCACAAGGTTCGCTGGATTACCCGTACGGATATCTGTGCGATTATCGACTACCTCATCGGAATGCAGGCAGCTGCACGCGCTGATGGGCAGGATGAATCACGCTCACGCTACACCCCGGATGACATCGACCACCTTGAGAACAAGCGTGTTCGTTCCGTCGGTGAGTTGCTTTACTCACAGCTCCGAATGGGCTTCCTCCGTATGGAGAAGGTTGCCAAAGAGCGTATGACATCGATGGACTCCGATGACATGCTTCCGCCACTTGTCCTTTCGGTCAAGCCGGTATCCGCTGCCATCAAGAGCTTCTTTGGGTCATCCCAGCTCTCCCAGTTCATGGACCAGACCAACCCGCTTGCTGAAATCACATCCAAGCGACGTTTGTCCTCCCTCGGACCGGGTGGTCTTTCCCGCCAGTCGGCAAAGCTCGAAGTGCGTGACGTTCACCACTCCCACTACGGCCGTATCTGTCCTATCGAGACGCCTGAAGGACCAAACATTGGTCTTATCGGCTCGATGGCGGTTCAGGCGCGTGTTGACCAGTTTGGCTTCCTCGAGACGCCTTACCGTAAGGTCATTAATGGCCAGGTAACCCGTGACCTCGAGTGGCTGCCAGCGGACAATGAGCACCACTACAAGATTGGCCGCGCTCCGCTCGAAGAGGACATTAACGAGGATGGAACATTCAAGTCCAAAACCGTTCAGGTTCGCTTCAATAGTGACTACCCTGTCGTTTCGACGGGTGAAGTGCAGTTTGTCGATGTTTCTCCACAGCAGCTGGTTTCTGTCGCTACGGCGATGATTCCATTCCTGGAAAACGACGACGCAAACCGTGCTTTGATGGGCGCGAACATGCAACGTCAGGCAGTCCCAACGGTTCGCCCGGCGGCGCCTCTTGTCAAGACTGGCATGGAGCGCAAGGCCGCGGTTGACTCTGGAGCTGTCATTCTTGCAAAGCGTAACGGAACTGTGCATCGTGTCACGAGCAAGGAAGTTGTCCTCAAGACGCCACGCGGTGAGTTTGACCGCTACGTCCTGCTGAACATGGTGCGATCCAACCAGGGAACCTGTATTTCGCAGCGTCCAAAGGTTGATCTTGGTCAGGTCCTCCGTACGGGTGATCTGATTGCGGATGGTCCATGCTGCGACAATGGCGAGCTTAGCCTTGGACAAAATGTCCTCGTTGCGTTTATGCCATGGAATGGCTACAACTACGAGGATGCTATTCTCCTTAGCCAGCGACTCGTAAAGGATGATGTTTTCACATCCATCCACATCGAGAAGTATGAACTCGAAGCCCGTGACACCAAGCTCGGACCTGAGGAAATGACGCGTGACATCCCGAATGTCGGCGAAGATGCACTCAAGGACCTCGATGAAGATGGAATCATCCGAATCGGTGCTGAAGTCCGCTCGGATGACATTCTGATCGGTAAAGTCGCGCCTAAGGGTCAGGGAGAGCTGACGGCTGAAGAGCGCCTGATTATCGCGATCTTCGGTAAG
>CAIYBQ010000012.1 GCA_903924445.1 uncultured Armatimonadota bacterium
ACGACTACCACCGCGTGTTGAGAAAGGGGTATGCTTGGCACATGACTTGGATTAAGACCATTTCGCCACGCGAAGATGCTACGGTCATGGCGGCTGCGATGGAAGCGCGTAAGGCATTTCCTACGAGCTACTCGGATGGCTCCGCAGATGGCGATGTGCCACCAGCGATTCTCGCCGACTCCATTGTGCTCAGCCACTCAATCTTTCCCGACATCATGCAGCATATGTTTATGGGCATCGGGAAAATGATGTCCGATGACCTTCCCCTAACACGCCGGGAGCATGAGCTAATCGCAACCGTTACAAGTGCAACGAACAGCTGCTTTTACTGAAGTGTGTCTCACGCAGAGTTTCTGCGTGTCGAGACCTTTGATAGCGGGTTTGCTGATGCTATTCGGCGGGACTGGCGTACTGCGCCGGGCCTGTCACCACGTGAACTGGCGATTCTTACCTATATCGAGAAGGTGACCAAGACGCCATCCAAGATTGTCCCTGAAGACCTGGAGCCACTGCGTGCGCAGGGTTTGGATGACCGTGGAATCCTGCAGGCGCTCATGATTTGTGCGTCGTTTAACTACCTAAACCGCATCGCCGATGGCATCGGTGTCGGCAAGGGAACGCTGGAGACTCCGCTGCTCCCGGATGGCGTCTAGCAGCGTCATCACCGCCGCACAGTCGATGGATTTGTTTACGACAACCGTCCGCCAGCGACTATCCGGATAGACATGGTGTGGGTAGATGTGAGAGAGAAGAGCATCGGGGATGTCCACATCTTTTGGGAGGATGAAATCCAACACGCCATTCCCGTGGATGTGGCAGAGCTCGCGGCCTTGAAGGACGGCTTCGCGGCCGCCGAAGCGATGCGATGTTTCCGAAACCCCCGTTATATCGAGTATCTGATTCCAGAGGCGTTCCTGTACGATGAAGCGCCGTGGGGTTATGAGAAGCGCAAACAGCAGTAACAGGCCATCAAAGATCTGGGGTGCCCACGGCATCACGCGGGGCACCCAGGAAAAATGGCGGGCTAGAAACCCAAGAAGCTCCATTCGGTTAGCCGTGTGGTTACTTCTTGCGGACCTTTGGCTTTGTGACTGGCTTGGGTGCTGCTGCTGGTTTCGCAGCCGGTTTGTTGCCCGACTTTGTGGTTTCTGCCTGCGGTTTTCCAGCAGGTGTTATATCTAAATCAGGCTTATGAGAGGCTGGTTTTTCTTCGGCTGGCATTGCCGATGTGGCCGGCTTTACGCCCGCAGGCTTTGGTTGTGCCTGCTCGGCGATGCGTCGCTGCAGAAATCCGATGGCATCCGCCGTGCTAACACCCATGAGATTTAGGACAAAGCCATTGCGCTCAATGATTTCTGCTTTGGGCTCCTCATCGGTCGGGTCTTCGTCGTAGGCCGCCATCACATCGGATGCGAGCTGATCAGAAATCCACGCCGCCAAACGCTCTTCATCCGGGCGGAGGAGGTGAGGGTCGTTGACATCGGCGCCCATGCCCTGACGCTGGAAGAAGTCCGCAGGCTGGATAAAGGACAAAGTGTCCTTGATAGTCGGTTTTTTGCGGTTCTTCGGCTTTTTCCAAGCGGGCATCGTATCGCCGGTGACCTTTGTCGGGTCAAAGTCATCCGGCATCTCGTAGCTGTAATTCCAGACCTCTCCGGTCCAGCCTTGCCAGACGGTGCCCTGATAGGTTACGGGTTGTGACTGGATAACAGGAACAGGAAGCTGCGTGCGCTTGAGAATCAGATCGATGCGGTTGAGGACGTTGTCACGGCGACCCTTGAGGTCTTTGGTCCAGGCGCGGCTGAGCCCATAGACGTTAAAGGAGCGTCGGTCAATCAGGCTTTCGCCCATCATCACATCAAAGCCCATATCCTCAACAATGTCCGCCGGGTCCATTTGTTGCTGGCGGGCGAAACGGGTTCTGGCGCCAAGCGTACCACCGCCCGACCAGGTGCCGTTTTCTCCATAGAGCGTGTTTTCGGCGCCATAACCTGGTGCGGAGAGATCATGGAGAGCAACCCAAGCGACGCCGGGGATAGTGGCCAAGAGCTCGAGGCGCGTGACGACGGCGGATGGATCCACTGCCTCCGGGACGATGTAATCTGCGCGGCGGATATTGTCGATGATAAAGCTCATCCCAGGCACGGTTTCATTCAACTCGCGGGCAAACTTTGAGTTCGCCCAGGCACGGCTCGTTTCACCCGTAAGCGCGATGTCGCGTGGTGCACCCGGGATGGCTGCCTCACCGTGCAGTGGGCTGACAACGGGAACAAGCTTCATCCCAGCTTTGACAAGGGCATCGGCAAATGTACGCAGCCTTGAGATATCGCCATAGACAGGCGCATCCGTGAAGATATGCGTCATCCCACGGGTTTTTGCCGTCTCAATCAATGCGGTCATTTGCTGCAGGTTGGCTGGGTCTCGCAGATCGCCGGGCAGCTGGATGTAAATACCACGCGTGGTGTCACGTTCCGGCCACTTGAGCGGCTCGACAGGGATGTCTTTATTGGCATCCGGGCGGAGGTCACTCGCCGAAATACTCGCCACTTCAAAGAATGCGCCTGTCGCCGGCACAAACATCTCACCGACAACATTCATTTCGCCTTGTGCAGCATCCGGGGCAAACTTCGTCCCCTGAACTTCCTTTGGCATCTCAGCCCACTGCTCACGGGCCTGCTTTTGGTAGGGCTCCGGAAGAGATGTCAGCGGGAGTTTAAAGTCATCCTTGCCTGATTCGGCTGCCTGCCAGAGTGCTTCCGGGAGGTTGCCACCCCAGCCTCTGCGGATTGTCGGGAGTGGGTTCTTCGCGGACAGCTTGGCCCGCGCGATACGCCCTTCGGTCGCTGCAGCTTTCTGCTTTCCGGCCATCGGGGCCATTAGGCGCATCATGTCGCCCATCTGACCCGTCATCCGGTAGCTTGCCGGGACGAGGTCATCGGTGACGATGTAAATCCGCTCGTCGCCATCCCCGAGCTTGCGCACCGTCCCGTGGATTGCCCGTGTGATGGCCTGAAGGACATCCCCAGCTTTTGCAGAGTCGCCGCGCGTCAGGACGCTGAGACCAGCAAAGCGCTTGTCGCACACTATTTGGACACGGGCTGCCTTTGCAACACGCTCAACCAGCTCGCCCAGATTCTTGATGTTTGTAAGTGAAACCGGCACCTGCAGTGCGCCTGCCTGGTAGTCAACATCGGTCTTCTTGGGGATGGCCGGGATACGACTATTTGCCGCTTTTGTCGCCATCCCAATCGATTGCTCGATGAAGTTCATCGGAGGCGATTTGACCCAGACGGACTCCGCATCCCATTCGGTCTCAGGGAGGCCCGGATCGATATTCATGCCTCCAATATCGTCATCCGCGGTGTCCACTCCGGCCTTGTTTGCTTTGCTACTGACGGCATTGACGGTCAAATCACGCTTGATACGCAGGCGAAGCCTATCGATTTGCTCTTGTGGCAAGGCTGGGCCCATCATTTCACGGATGGCGGCTGGGTCTGGCGCTTCGCCATTAGCCACCTTGCTCATCAGACTCGTGAAGTCAGTCTCTTTACGCGGTGCGGGTCCCGTACCCTTTTTGAAGTTGACCTCAGTCATTGTTGGGAACAAGCGGTAAAACTGCTTCTTTTGGTTAGGATCCAGCCCTTCGGGGCCGAGGCCGGTATCGGATGTCACCATCAGCCACTGGG
>CAIYBQ010000013.1 GCA_903924445.1 uncultured Armatimonadota bacterium
CAGCTGGCAAATGACCAAGCGTGCTTTGTCGATATTGACAATGATCACTTCACGGACATCATTTGCGGCGGCGTCATCTGGCATAACGAGCGAGGCAAGAAGTTCACGAATATCGGGTCGGCCAGCAATGTTGTGGCAGCGGATTACGACAATGATGGCAATGTAGACCTGTTTTCCTGGTCGCAGCGAAAGTTGATGCGGAATTTGGGAAATGGGAAGTTTGCAGAGATGCCGCTTCCTGACCTTCCTGCAGCGGTTAGCCGTGGCGCGTGCTGGACAGACTTCAACAACGATGGCTTTGTCGATCTGGTCATCGGGGGATACGAGGACTGGGACCGTGGGATCACGTATCCGACATTCTTCTTACGCAATGATGCGGGCAAGGGATTTACGAAGGTTGCCGACGTTGCATCCTTTCGGACGCGGGGGGTGACGGCAGCGGATTACGACCGTGATGGCACAGCGGACATCTACATGTCGAACTACCGCCTCCAGGCAAACAACCTCTATGTCGTCGGCAAGGATGGCAAGACGGTTCGGGATATTGCTCCGGAACGTGGTGGAACTGCTACATCTGGTGGCTTTGATGGCGGCCACTCGATTGGTGCGGCCTGGGGTGACATCGACAACGATGGCTGGCTCGACCTCTTCGCCGGCAACTTTGCCCATGTCGACAGCCGTGGAGACCAGCCAAAGTCACGGTTTCTGCGCAATCGTGGGCCAGCGGGAAAGTTTGCATTCGATGATTTAGGTACGTGTGGGGTGTTCTATCAGGAGTCGTATGCAAGTCCGGCACTTGCGGATGTTGACAACGATGGCCGTTTGGATTTGTTTTTTACGACTGTTTACGGGACGGCATCGTTTGGCAGGAAAAACAACCCCGTTCTACTGCGTAACAGCGGTGCGTGTTGGTTTAGCGATGTGACAGCGGCGGCTGGGGTGAGCGGCATTGAGCCAACCTATCAGGCAGCGTTCGGGGATATTGACAACGATGGCGTCCTGGAACTTGCAAGTGGTGGACACCTTTACAAGTCAAAGGCGCCAGCGGGAAACCACTGGGTTGGAATTCAGCTGGTAGGGAATGGAAAGACTGTGAATCGCTCAGCGATTGGTGCGCAGGTCATTCTGACAGGCAGAAATGGAAAGCTTATGCGCCAAGTGGAAGCCGGCACGGGTGAAGGGAATCAGAGTGACCTTCGCCTACATTTTGGAGTGGGAAAAACAGATGACTCCATTGATGCCGACGTTTATTGGCCAGACGGCACCCGGCAGGTGCTACGGCATCTTCAGGTGGACCGGATGCATGTGATTCCACAGGGTGGCAACCGCACTTCCTACCGTTAAATAACCCACCCGGCGCCGCAACATCGCGGAGCCGGGTGTTAACACAATGTTCACATCGGACACGGCGAAATCCTGCACACGTTGCCATCTGGTTTGTCATCTCTGATTTATGTTTGGCACGAGCCTTCGTTGGAAACGGATGATTATCGGCGTCGCTATTCCGAAAAGGGTGCACCAGCGTGTACATTAACAATATGACACGTACCCGGGCATCTTTGTTAATTCTAGGCCTCGCAGCCATTTTTGTTTCCGCCGATGCCCGGGTTATTGACCCAGTTTCCAAAAGCGTTACGCCAGTTTAGTTCCCGAATAACAGGCTTCCATTAACCGCTATTAGCTCATCAAGTGTTTCGAATTGTGGGTGCATCCGTGTACATTAAAGACATGACACGTAATCGGGCATCTTTGTTGATACTTGGCCTAGCAGCCTTTCTTGTTTCCGCTGATGCCCGGGTTATTGACCCAGTCCTCAAAATCATCGCGCTTGACTTTGGTGTTGGAGAAGAAATGGCCGCTTGGACGATTAGCGCCTATGCCTTCCCATACGGTCTTTGCCAATGGTTTTACGGGCCGCTGGGAGACCGAATTGGCAAGCTGAAGGTGATGAGTGTTGCACTCATGGCATTTGCCATCGGAACAGCTGCGTGTGCTTTCGTCCCAAATCTTGCGGTGTTCATTGCGCTACGGTTTATAACGGGTGTCTGCGCTGCTGCGGTGATTCCGTTATCGCTTAGCTACATTGGCGACAAGATTGCCTATGAAGGTCGCCAGGTTGCACTTGCGCGCTTCATGATGGCCTTGATGCTTGGTCAGATCTTCAGTAGCTCCCTTGGCGGTATCTTGCAGGACTTGTTTGGCTGGAGGGCGACGTTTTTGGTGTTTGGAGGCGGTGCCGTTTTAGCCGCTGGTGCGCTGGTGTACGAATCGATCAAGTTTCCAGAGGAAGCCAAAGACAAACCCTTTTCGTTCAAACCATTTGCTGACCTCTTTGCGATGCCCGCCGGGCAGGCGATTTTTGCCGCGGTGTTCATTGAGGGCTGCGTGGTGTTCGGCACGATGGCCTACTTAGGTGCGGCGATCAAGACCGGCTTCCCGCTGATGAAGTCCACGCAAATCGGGTTGATTATGGCGATGTACGGCGTTGGTGGCCTTGTGTATTCATCTGCAGTACGTAAGCTCGTAACCCGTCTTGGTGAGGGTGGCATTGCGCAGTTTGGCTCTTTGTTGATCTCGGCCGGATGTATTGTGATGAGTCAGCTTGGGCAGTGGTGGATGGCCATCGGGGGTATTTTCTGCTTCGGCTTAGGCTACTTTGCGATGCACGGTTCGTTGCAGACACGTGCAACTGAGCTGAAACCTGAGCTGCGTGCTACGGCGGTCAGTTTGTTCGCATTCATGTTTTTTGTCGGCCAGGCTGTGGGGCCGATTATCTTTGGTCAGATAAAGGCGGCAAGTGGTTACAGTGCAGCATTCCTTGTGAACTGTGTTGTGATCGTGGCACTTGGAACGGTGCTAAATGTCTACTTCAAGAAAACGCGTCGAGTTCCAGCAAAAGGCTAGCACTCTATCGACTGCTTTAGAATCGGTGGCACTATCATGGATGCTAACTGTATTTGAGGGATGAATGCTGAATATAGGCGTTCATCCCTTTTTCTTTATAAATCGTTGACCGGTTTACTGCTGTTGCTGGAAATGCAACATTTAAAATTACTGTTACAATTACTTGATTAAGTTATGTAAATCAAATAATACAGTAATAGTACTGATTCCTGAAGACATCTCTCTTAGTACGCTTGGATGTCGTTTCGCTTGTCGCTCTATCAGTTTGTTTGCAGGCATGAATATTGCGCAAGTGTTAACTATCTGTACCTTGGGACTCCCGAACCTTGATACAGGCGACGACAGGTGTGGCAACACGCCACGTATTCCCGGTACGAAAGAGAAATTGATAAATGGTTACCAAGCGTCAGAACTGGTTCCTTAAGTTCGGTGTATTGGCTATTGTGAACCCTTCGCTCATTATGTTGAGTCTCGCCTATGGCGGGCCCGTGAATGAGTCGAAGGTTACACCCGTTAAGCCCACGGTCAAAAAGTCGGCTAAGGTTGTCAAGCCTGTCGGTAAGAAGGGGAGCAAAACTGTTGCCGCCAAGGCATCCCCCAAAATGGCAACGATTGAATCCGCTGCGAGTCGCCTTGCAAAACGCCTTAATGGAACCCATCAGGTACGTGCGACCACTGGGCAGGAAACTAAGGTACTCGGGCGGGTAACGCCTGAGCAACGTAAAGCCGCGGCCGCAAGCCGACGAGCTGCCCGCGCCAATGCCGCCGGACCATTTGCGGGACCAGACATTGTTCCCGGTATGACCCCGGACTACTTTGGGTCGCCTAACTACGCAAACAGTCCACTGCCTCAATTTGATGCCCAAGGCAATCACATCGCAGGAACAGGTATCCGCAAGTTCGTCGATGGTCTGCCTGGCCTTGGCCCTGATCATGCAAACAACCTTGGCAACTACATTCCTGTTGCTCAGAAAGTTACAAATGCAGCATTCCCAAATGATGACTATTACGAAATTGCTGTCAATGACTTTCTACACCAGTGGACCTCCGACCTTCCATCATCCAAGGTCCGTGGATATAGGGACTTAAGTCCAAGTGCACAGGGTGGGAATTTCAGCCACTACTTTGGACCATTTATCTTTGCTGAAGCGGACCGTCCTGTTCGGTTAAAGTTTGTGAACCAGATTGGTATCGGCGATGCTGGTAATCTCTTCCTGCCTGTCGACAAAACCCTGATGGGTGCTGGCGAAGGACCTCATCAAACCGGCGTCGATGGCAACGGAAACCCTGTTTTCGAGCAGTACACAGAAAACCGTGCGTTGATTCACCTCCACGGTGGGAAGACGCCTTGGATCTCCGATGGCACACCTCACCAGTGGATTGTCCCAGCTGGTGAAACCACATCCTACAAAAAGGGTGTAAGCGCTCGCAACGTTCCAGACATGGCTGATCCTGGTGATGGTGCGATGACGTACTATTTCACCAACCAGCAGTCATCCCGGCAGATGTTCTATCACGACCATACCAGTGGTATGACCCGTTTGAACTTCTACGCTGGTGAGGCATCGGGTTACTTCATCACTGACAAGTACGAGAAGGACCTGATCGACGGAACAAACCTTTCGGGCATCAACCCAGACCTCAAGCAGGTTTTGCCATCCGAAGCTGGTGACCACCGCTTTGGAATCCCACTAGTCATCCAGGACAAGACATTCGTCCCAGATGCTGCACAGCTTAAGGCGACTGACCCAACCTGGGATACGACAAAGTGGGGTGGCATGGGATCCCTGTGGTACCCACACGTCTACACACCAAACCAAAACCCATTTGACATCTCCGGTGCTAACGGGATGGGACGCTATGACTATGGCGAATGGTTTTGGCCTGTTTGGAATTTGGAAAAGGGTTCCGTTCCAAACCCATATGCAAACTACCCGGGTCAACCTCCAATAATTCCTGGCGTACCGCACCCTTCAGCAGTTCCTGAAGCGTTCTTGGATGTGATGACGGTGAACGGTACTGCATTCCCAACAATGCAGGTTGATCGCAAGTCGTACCGCTTCCGCTTCTTGAATGCCTGTACGGAGCGCTACGTAAACTTGCAGCTTTACTATGTGGATCCTGCACATCCAACAGAAATCCGTATGTTACCTGCATCTCCGCATAAGGTAACCGACAGCATTGCAACTACCGGTAAGGCACCATTGGTAAATATTGGTATGACGGGTCTTGGAGTCGGATTTACAAACCCAACCCTAAACCCGGATGGCACGGTAGGCACAGGCCTTCCTGATGGTGGATGGCCGGATACATGGCCGAGGGATAACCGTGTTGGTGGCGTTCCAGATCCTGCGGATGCAGGTCCTGCTTGGATTCAGGTCGGATCCGAAGCTGGCTTCCTTCCAGCCCCTGTTGTTATCCCAAGTGCACCTTTTGGATATGAGTATATGCGTCGCACCATTGTTGTATTGAACAACTCGACACACTCCCTTTGGATTGGTCCAGCGGAGCGTGCCGATGTGGTTGTTGACTTCTCAGGCGTTCCTGCTGGCAGCAAGATCATCATGTACAACGATGCAGCAGCTCCACTGCCAGGATTTGATGCCCGCTTTGACTACTTCACCGGCAACGATGACATGACAGACTCCGGTGGAGCACCAAGCACCGTCGAAGGGTTTGCACCAAACACCCGAACCATCATGCGGTTCGAAGTGAGCAATGCTCCTGCTGCTGCACCGGTCAACCTGACCGACCTTACGACGCTGGTACAGGCTGCTCACAAGGCATCCCATCCTGCGCCAATCGTTCCGCAGAGTGCATATAACGCCGTGCGTGGACAGAACTACGCAGATACGTACAGCTCAATCCAGGCAAATACGCTGACATTCACACCTTTGAATGAAGTAACAGGTGCGCCGACGGGTCCCGTTGCGACAGTCCCAATGGAACCAAAGGCGATTCATGAGCTCTTCGAGACCAAGTATGGCCGCATGAATGCTGTCCTCGGTGTCGAGCGTCCATTGTCGACAGCTAACATTCAGACCACACTGCCAATGGGTTACTTCGACCCAGTGACAGAAAACATGTCCGACAACAATGTTCAGATCTGGAAGGTAACCCACAACGGTGTGGACTCACACGTGATGCACTTCCACCTCTTTGACATCCAGTTGATCAACCGTGTTGGTTGGGATGGTGCAGTGACCTGGCCGGAGGCCAATGAGCTTGGGTGGAAGGAATCGGTCAAGATGCACCCGCTGATGGACACCATCGTGGCAATGCGTCCAAAGCATATGAGTCTTCCATTTGTGGTTCCGGACAACATCCGCCCATTGGATCCAACAAAGCCTGTGGATGCTCCTATTACGATTAATGACCCAGCATCGTTCCGACAGACGGTAACCGTTGCCAACGCTAACACCAACTTTATGTGGGACTATGCATGGCACTGTCACCTCCTCGGGCATGAAGAGAACGACATGATGCGACCAGTTTCGGTCAGTGTCAGCAAGGCTAAGCCAGTCATTCCGGGTGGATGTCGTGCAGTGACGACCAGCGGACGCAATGTTATCTCCTGGACCACAAATGCAGTGAACTGGAACTACCGTGTTGACCGTCAGGCAAGTGGAAGTAACAACTGGGTATTGGTTGGATCGACTGTAGGCAACACAACATCGCTTACCGATCTTGCAGTAAATCTAAGCGGAACCTACACGTACCGCGTCTCGGCGATCAATGGTGGTGGACAGTCAACCTATGCAACTGCATCGGTGACGATTCAGGCAAACAGCCCGATCTCAAACGTAACGTGTACAGCATCAACGCTGTCTGCTGCTGCGCCGGCGATCACGCTGAACTGGACGAATGCACTGCCATCGGCGACGAGCATTCAAATCCTCCGATCGACTGATCCATCGTTTGTCAACAATGTCACGACCATTAACATAGCTGGCAATGCAACAAACTACATCGACACGACGGTTGGAATGGGGCAGACCTTCTACTATGTTCTCCGTTCTGTCAATGCAACCGGACCCTTCCAGTACACAGCAGCTGTATCGGCAACCACACCTGGTCGCCTTCCTGCAGCGGCAACAGGCCTGACGGCAACGGCATCTGCTCCATCCGCGAATGCACCAACCATCACGCTTGGCTGGACGGTTCCTGCACAGGTAGTTCCACTTCAGGGAATCCTGATTGAGCGTTCCACAGTTGCTGGATTTACGGCAGGCACGGTTACACAGTTCAATGTTGCAAGCACAGCCCGCACGTTTATTGACACAACGGTACAGCCGGCGACGACGTACTACTACCGGGTGGTTTTGCAGAACCAGTATGGCAACTCTGCGGCATCCAACGTGGCAAACTCCACATCAAGCGGAGTGGTTCCTGTAGCGCCATCGGGGCTGGCGGCAACACCAGCGGCGGTAAGCGCTTCAGCACCTAGTATCAACCTGACATGGACAGACAACTCGGCAAATGAAGCGAGCTTTGAAGTTCAGCGTGCAACGAACACGACGTTTACAGCCGGTGTGGTTACCACTCCTGTCGCTGCAAACACGACATCGCTGCAGGCAACCGGCCTTGCTGTGAACACAACGTACTACTTCCGGGTTCGTGCAATCGGTGTCGGAAATGCGGCATCGGCCTACACGGCGACGGCAAGTGCGGTCAGTCCTGGCCAGCTGGGCGCTCCTGTAACGGGAATCACAGCTGTGGCATCGGCACCGGGTTCAACAATCAACAACATTGTCGTCCGCTGGGTGATCGGAACACAGCCTGTGGGGGTTACGAACTTCACTGTTCAGCGTTCACTGAATCCTGGGTTTACGACGATCGACCGCAGCTTTACAACGGCGAACGGTGCTGCAGTGACCTTCACCGACAGCACAGTTGTTTCAAGCACAACGTATTACTATCGAGTGATCACGAACAATGTCTACGGTGCTAGTGCGCCATCTGTCGTTGCATCCACAACCTCGAATGCAGGAATGCCTGCGGCTCCATCAGGCTTGGTTGCGACACCAGTCGCAGCATCCACAGCAGCACCATCGATGAATCTCGCATGGATAAACAATCCTGGCGTTGCTACTGGTTTGGTTCTGCAGCGTGCCCGAAACATACAGTTCACTACGGGTCTTGTGACGACAAACCTCGCGGCAAACGCAACGAGATACACCGACACCGGCCTCGGAATGAACCTCCTGTACTACTACCGTGTCCAGCTTGTGACACCATTTGGTAACACGGCTTGGTCGAATATCGTTTCTGCGACATCCGCTGGGCAGCTAAATCCTGCACCGACGGTAACGGTTGGTACGACTACGACAAGGACCATTCCTGTGACCTGGACAGCGGTTACAACCCCGGTTGCAGCACCTGCCAATGGATGGGTCGTGACGCTGAAGAATGGCGCTGGCACCGTGGTCTCAACGGTAACGTTGAATACTGCGACGCCGAGGAGCTACACGTTTACAGGATTGACATCGGCGACAACCTACAGGGTTGAAGTGCAAGCACGAAATGTCTATGGTGTTGGAGCTGTTGGATTCGTATCTGGAACCACCAGATAATCCCAGCCCATCGGTCTCCCAAGCACCCCCGGATGAATTTTTTATCCGGGGGTTATTAATTAAACTTAATAACTATTAAGGTAGATATTCAATCTGCCGAATATGTTTCACATACGCCATTGGTGGAGCAGAGATACTCTTGCGTCCCTAAAAACACCACTGATGGCTTGGAGCTTGTACGTCATGAACATCAAGAAGTCAGTCCCGGGAATTGCTGCCGCCGGTATTGCAGTGACCGCTTTTGCCGCAGGGTCCATCTTCAGGGATACCCGCGCCACTGCCGCCGAGCCAAGGCCAGATGCTGGAAAGTCTGCTTTTTCGTGTCCGATGCATCCGGCTATCAAGTCAAACCTTCCAGGAGATTGCTCTGCCTGTGGTATGGACCTCGAAGTGCTCTCGGGCACTGTTAAGAATGCCATCAAGCTCTCCGATGAAGAAACCCGTCTTGCCGGTATCCGGTCGGAAGTGGTCAACAAAGCAGGACAGGGAACTACACGCATTATTCCTGGTCGCGTCCAGGCGGATGAAACACGGATCTACCGTATCAATGTGCCTATCGATGGCTGGATTAAGGAAATTACCACCACTCCTGTAGGAGCTTTTGTACGGAAGGGCGAAATGCTTGCAGGCTATTACTCACCCGAGCTGCTTGCACGCGAACGCGCCTTCTTCTTCGCGCTGGAGACCGCAGATAAAATCCCTCAAACCGTTGTCCCAGGTCAAATGGGATCTGGATCTGCCGGGCAATTAGGTGGTGCCACCAGCGCACAAATCAATGGACTCTCGCCGGCAGCCCGGATGGATCGCTTCCATGACTATAAAGATGAGGCTTTTGCGATGCGCCAAGAGTTCATCCGGCGGTCGCACGGTCTCCCCGAAGCCAAACCGGAAAAAATGATACCGGATTCAAATACAAGTGGGCACCGTGCGAAACCCGTTGTTATGGATGCCAAGAGTGCCATTCAGCGCAACATGAGCTTTGCCACTGGCGTCCTTGGACCTGAAGGAAACTCAGGCAAAATCAATGCAAGTCAAGGCATTGTGCAGGGGCCAGTTGAAAACCTAAGAAACCTTGGGATGACCGATGACCAGATTGTTGAGCTTGCTGCAAGGCGAGAAGTTACGAGAACGATCGATGTGTATTCTCCAATCGATGGCTACCTGCTGACAAGGTCCATTAGCAAGGGGCAACGATTTATGGAAGGCACTGAGTTCTTCCAAATCGCAGACCTCTCAACCGTCTGGGTCAATGCGGAAGTCCTTGACTCAGACACACAGGCGCTTCAGGCAGGGACAACCGTAACCGTCCGCACCGCAGATGGCAAACACCAGACAGAAGCCACCGTCTCAAATGTTCTTCCCGTTTCAGATCCAGCTACACGAACATCCAAAATTAGGCTTGTTGTACGCAATGCCGATCGAGCCTTCACCCCGGGTGCGGCTGTGGATGTCATTTTGAATGTTGCACATCAGCCAGCGTTATCGATTCCAGTGGATGCCCTTATTGACACGGGTAAGGCGACGTATGTCTTCATTCATGGAGCGGATGGCAGCTATTCCCGCCGCAATGTAACTGTTGAGCGACACAGTGCCGGGCGCATTGTGATCAAAAGTGGACTCAAGAGCGGAGAGCGTGTTGTGACCGCTGGGAATTTCCTGATCGACTCCGAAAGCCGGCTCCGCAGCCACTAATGACCTGCCAGGCTGGGTGCCTCTGCACCACCGTGCCGCATTGGAATCCAAATCATGAACATCGACCGTATCGTTGACTTTTCTGTCAAGAACCGCTACCTTGTGCTCATTCTGGTGGCATTTGCCACTGTCTTAGGGTGGTTCTCCTTCCGGACATCCCCTGTGGATGCCATCCCTGACCTGTCTGACACACAGGTAATCGTCTATTCAAAGTGGGATCGCTCCCCGGATGTCATCGAGGATCAGGTGACCTATCCCATCGTTACGGCGATGCTTGGTGCTCCCCACGTAAAAGCCGTGCGTGGCTTTAGCGACTTTGGTTATAGCTTTGTCTATGTGGTCTTTGATGAAGGCACAAATGTAACGACAGCGCGTTCGCGCACCAATGAGCTCCTTGCTGGCGTGCTTCAGCGCATCCCAAAAGGTGTCCAGACGCAGCTTGGCCCAGATGCATCCGGGCTTGGCTGGGTGTATCAATACGCCCTTGTGGACAAATCCGGCAAGCTGAATCCGGCAGATATCCGTGCCTATCAGGACTGGACACTCCGCTACCAACTTAAGTCCATCCCCGGCGTCGCGGAAGTCGCAACCGTCGGTGGCTTTGGACGACAGTTCCAAGTCAACATCGATCCTGTTCGGCTGCGCCGCTATGGCGTTCCGCTGCGTAAAGTCGTGGATGCGGTCCGCGGAGCCAACCAGGAATCTGGCGGGCGCTTGGTCGAGTTTGGCGGCACTGAGTACATGGTCCGTGGACGCGGCTATGCAAAGTCGTTGTCTGAGTTTTCAGAAACAATCATCCCCGGAACGGACAACGACAGGCCAGTCCGTGTTGGCGACGTTGCAGATGTCGAATTTGGCCCAGATATGCGACGTGGCGTTGCAGACCTCAATGGTAACGGCGAGACCGTCAGTGGCATTGTCATCGCCCAGCAGGGCGAGCACGTCAGCGATGTAATTAGCCGTGTCAAGGCCAGCATCCAGGATGTCAAAGGTTCCATGCCAGCCGGACTCGAGCTCGTTCCTGTCTATGACCGCTCCGATCTTATCAATAGATCTATCAATACGCTCAACACCACGCTGATCGAAGCGATGGTCGTGGTCGCACTCGTCATCTTCGTCTTCCTCTGGCACTTCCCAAGCTCTATCATCCCGGTGATTACGATCCCAGTGTCGATTCTGATCGCATTCATTCCGTTCAAAATGCTTGGACTGAGTGTCAACATCATGTCGCTAGGTGGGATTGCGATTGCAGTCGGTGCGATGGTTGATGCGGCTATTGTCGTCGTCGAACAGACACACAAACGCCTTGAAGAGTGGGAAAAGAGCGGTCGTGTCGGCTCGGTGTCCAGCGTGGTGGTCCAGGGCGTCAAAGATGTCGCAGGGCCAAGTTTCTTCGCGCTGCTTGTCATCGCCGTGTCCTTCCTGCCCATCATGACGCTGGAAGCCCAGGAAGGCCGCTTGTTTAAGCCACTGGCTTACACAAAGAACCTCTCGATGCTGGTTGCGGCCATCATGGTCCTGACCCTTGATCCTGCGCTCCGTATTCTCATCGTCAAGCTGGGCGAAAAGAAGACTGGAAATCCGTTTATCGACCGTATTCTGCACAGCATTCTGGTTGGCAAACTCCAGAGTGAAGAAGAGCACCCAATCAGCCGTGGCCTGATTCGTATGTACGAGCCGATTGTTGTTTGGTCGCTTAAGCGTGGGTGGATGGTGATTGCAGCAGCGATTCTCTTAGTTGGGATGACAGTTCCGGTTTACAACCGCATCGGGCGCGAGTTCATGCCGCCTCTGGATGAAGGTGCGTTGTTCTACATGCCAAGCACGATGCCAGGTATCTCGGTCACGGAAGCGCAGCGCTTGCTCAATGTGACGGACAAGAAGATCAAGGCATTCCCAGAAGTTGCAGCAGTGCTCGGAAAGGCTGGGCGTTCAGATTCCAGCACGGACCCGGCGCCGCTGTCGATGCTCGAAACGGTCATCGTACTTAAGCCGCGGGAAGAATGGCGTAAAGTCCCAACTTGGTACTCGAAGTGGGCGCCAGAGTTTGTAAAGCCACTCCTTCGTAGAATCACACCAGATACGATTTCGATCAAAGACCTCGAGCGTGAAATGAATGCCGCGGTACGTGTTCCCGGTCTTGCGAATGGCTGGACGATGCCTATCAAGGCACGTATCGATATGCTCACGACCGGCATCCGGACACCGGTTGGCCTCAAGGTCAGCGGCAAGACCACAGATGAAATCGATGCCATTGCTGCGGAGGTCGAGGAGCACCTTACGGGTATGAGAGGGGCCCGAAGCGTGTTCGCGGAGCGAACCGCAGCCGGCTACTACCTTGACATTGTCTGGGATCGTACAAAGCTGGCACGGTATGGCTTGACTATTGATGATGCCCAGATTGTCGTTGCAAATGCGATTGGTGGGGAAGAGGTCAGTACGGTGGTGGATGGCCGTAACCGCTACCCAGTAAATGTTCGCGTTAAACCAGCGTACAGAAGTGACATCGAGGCGATCTCGCAGCTGATCGTCACCGATATGGATGGCAAGCGATCGGTTTCTGTCGCGGATGTGGCCGATGTTCGCATTGTAAGTGGCCCGGCGATGATTCGTGATGAGGACGGGATGCTAACGGGCTACGTCTATGTTGACTTGGATGGCCGCGATCCGCAGTCCTTTGTGGATGAAGGTAAGCGGGTCCTTGCGGCTGAGCTAAAGCTCCCGACGGGGGCGACCGTTCTGTGGTCTGGTCAATATGAAAACATGCAGCGGGTTGCGCAGAGGCTGACATTGGTTGTTCCAATCACCCTGGCGCTGATCTGTATCCTGCTCTATGTAAACCTCAAGTCCATTCAAAAAACCATGATTGTGTTGCTCGCGGTTCCATTTTCCGCGATTGGTGCGATCTGGCTTGTGTATGCCCTTGGCTTCAATATGAGTATTGCGGTTTGGGTTGGCCTGATTGCCCTGATGGGTGTGGATGCCGAGACGGGTGTGTTTATGTTGCTCTACCTGGACCTTGCGTACAACAAGGC
>CAIYBQ010000014.1 GCA_903924445.1 uncultured Armatimonadota bacterium
CCCGGAGGCGCGGTTTGCTGCGCACCGACACCGCCTGTAAAACCGCGTGGTCTTTCGCTCAATATGGCTGGTGGCTGCGATTCTACTTCGGGGTGCTGCTCATGAAAACGGCACTCTTTGTTTGTGTTCACAACGCCGGGCGCTCCCAGGCAGCGGAAGCCTTCCTCAATCACATCGCCGCTGAGCGTGCCCTCCCAATCCGCGGTCAAAGCGCAGGAACCGAAGGCGGTGCGATGCTGAATCCGACGGTGGTCGCGCTGAAGCAGACGCGTGGCATATCGATGGAAGGCCAGTCTCCAAAGATCCTGACGCAGGAAATGGCGGATGCGGCGGACAAGGTCATCACAATGGGCTGCGGCGTCGATGCCGATAAGTGCCCAGCGCGCGTTCACTTTACGGATGACTGGGGTCTAGATGACCCAAAGGGCCGCCCCGAGGCGGAAGTCGAAGTGATCCTGACGGAAATCGAAGCCCGGGTCTTGCTGCTTATCGACGAGCTTCAAGTACCCTGATGGCAAAGCTGCAACATATTTTCGGTGCAGAGCTGATCGGAACCGCGATGGTCACCGCCGGGCCGATTGCCTGGGGAATCTGGAAGAGCTCAGGCGGGGTTGGAACACTCCTCGATGCCGCCATCGTCAGCGCACTCCCAGTGCTTCTCGGGATTTTCCTGTTTCGGACAACTAGCTCACAGTTCAACCCGGCGGTGACACTCTGGCTGCTATTGACTCGCCGTGTAACGGGCGGCGAAGCGGCAGCGGCATTTGCAGGACAAGTCATCGGTGCAATTGGAATCGCCTTGATGTTACGCACTGTGTCAGCGGTGCCACCGGCCGGGATGACGGTGCCACATGTGTCGGTCCCGACAGGCATCATCGTTGAGCTACTCCTCACGCTAAGCCTCCTTGGAATCATCCGGAAGGTTGCCGTGACATCGGCTGGCGATTACGCAAAAGACACACCGGCAGTGATCATAGCTGCGGGTGTTGTCGGCCTGATTATTCTCGGCGGACCATACACCGATGCCAGTATGAATCCAGCACGCTCCCTCGGTCCGGCAATCGCCGCGGGTCACGGGACGAGTGTCCATCAAGTTGTTTACTGGTTAGGTCCGCTGGTAGCGGCGGCGATTCTGTCACTTACTGACCGATTACTGCAAAGGCATCAATTGCCAAGTAATTGACGAATTTGAACAGAGAACACCTGTGCATTGAACATTTTATTTAACATAAAAATAAAACTATCTTAATAATTAGGTAGTAGCGACGGAACTGACCAGCCAGTATCATTGCCAGCGTTGTTACAGCGTGGGCTCGTCCTGCGTGACTACAAACATGGAGAAAATTACTAATGAACGCAATCCGCAGCCACCGGAACGCTTTTACACTGATTGAACTTTTAGTCGTAATCGCTATCATCGCTATCCTCGCAGCTATCCTCTTCCCTGTCTTCGCTCAGGCACGTGAGAAGGCTCGCCAGTCCAGCTGTTTGTCCAACACCAAGCAAATGGGTCTTGGAATCATGATGTATACGCAGGACTACGATGAGACCTACCCACAGGCTTATTGGTATACAAACGACACCGATGGTTCTGCAGGGTACAACCAATGGTCTGGCATGATTCAGCCATATGTGAAGAACGTCGGCATCTTCGTCTGCCCATCGGACCCAAACAAGGGTGTTGCACCAACCAATCCAGGCATCGACCTCCAGGCACCACGTATCTCCTACGTCGCCAACAGTGCCGTCCTTCCACGTAAGCGCCGCTCCATCGACCCGGCAAACGTTGCATCCGCTGCATCGATTGATGCCCCAGCTGATGTCATCGTTATCGGTGAAATGACAAACACGCTTGCATGTATCAACGACACATCGAACGCCGGAACGGCTGGTGGTGGCTTTGTGAACAAGTCACACCGCTCAACCAATGCCTACATGACGAGTGCGTCTGGTGGTACATGGAAGGGTGAAGCTGTTGCTGACTACCAGCTGAGCGCTGTGTATGCTGTTACCCCACAGCTTGCAAATGCTGCATTTGCTGCATGTAAGGCTCCTGGTTATGCAGGCGGCGCGCTGCACATTGCCTACACCCAGGCTGATCGTCACACCGGTGGTTCCTGCTACACCTTCGCAGATGGCCATTCAAAGTGGATGAAGCTTGAGCAGACTCTGAACCCAAATAACTTCCTCTGGGGCAAGCAGGTTTACACTGCTGGTAACAAGCCTGTCCTTGATCAGGCTGGCTTCCCAGTTCGCTAAGCTGTAAGAAACCTCCCGGATCCCCCATCCGGCAGGAGGCCGTGCTGCGCAAGCAGCACGGCCTTTCTTCTTTCCATCTGCTACACTTCACCCGTGAACCGACGCTCCTTCATCGCGGTAGCCATCACCTCTGCAACAGGCCTTGCCGCCGCAAGCTGTGCACGCGTACCAGCCGGCTCCGGTGATTCCGCCGTCCTCTTACGCGTCCGCGCCGTCTACCGCGGTGAAGTGACAAACTCGCTCTCCCTGCGGCAAAACAGCTACTTCTTCCTGATCCACCGAACAGACTCTCTCAATGACCCGGGACCCGGTCCCGTGGTCCAGGCTCCCTGGGGTGGAAATGGGTTTGCATCCGCGAGCCAACCGGGCGCGCAAGGATTTGTCGGTTTTGTGCAATACGATGCCGGCGGATTTGGCGTCTACAGCCTCCAAAGTGGTGGAACGCTGTTGCCTCCGGAAGCACGCGTTTTCGAATATCTGGGGACGCCTGAAACCAGCATCACCCCGCGCCCAGGCGAACGCGAGCTCCTCTTCCAGCTCGATCTCAGCCGCCTCCCCCTCGCCGACAAGCGGTATGTGTATATCAACATCATTTCGACAGACACCATCCCGCAGACACCGGATGACCAGGTAAAGCTCTGGGATGCCATCGAGGATGGCACAAAGCCACAAAGCCTCACGCCGTGGGTGGTGCTGGATACATCGATTAATGACCGTAAATCCAACCAAGTAGATGCCCGTGAGCCTGCGTTTAACGATGTCCGTGACCGCATTAACGGCCCTCCCGTGGATGAGCCAACGCTTGATCTTGTGGACTGGCAGGTCGATATCCAGCGGGGGTAGTTTTTCTGTAGGATGCTTGAATGCAAATCCAAGTGAGAACTTTCTCACCTGTCGATGACAGTGCATCCAACCCGGTAAGCACCTTGACACATCGCACCTGTCCAGTGATAGTGGATGCTCACGAACATCCCCACGATCAAAGGCACTATTGTGAAAGTCGAACGTATCGAGCTCTTCCCCGTCGCACCCCGCTGGCTCCTCTGTAAGATCACCGCTGAAGGCGGCTACACTGGCTGGGGCGAACCCATCGTCGAAGGGAAAGCCGCAACCGTCGCCGCGTGCGTAGAGGAAATGAGCGACTTCGTCATCGGACACGATGCCCGTAACATCGAAGACCTCTTCCAAGTCCTCTACCGAGGTGGCTTTTACCGCGGCGGGGCCATCGAAATGTCCGCGATATCGGGAATCGAGCAAGCCCTCTGGGACATTAAAGGCAAGGCATTGGGCGTCCCGGTTTACGAGCTCCTCGGCGGGGCGGTACGTGACAAAATGCGGATGTACGCCTGGATTAACGGCGAAACTCCAGCAGATATCGCCGTGGCCGCCAAAGCCCGGGTGGAACAAGGGTACACAGCGATAAAGATGAACGGCGTGGATGACCCTCTCGAATGGATTGAATCTCCCGCGACAATTGACCGGGTTGTGGCCAAGGTTGCAGCCGCCCGGGATGCGGTTGGCCGCGGGGTAGGTATTGGGGTTGATTTCCACGGACGCGTTCATAGAGGCTTAGCAAAAGTCCTCTTCCGTGCGCTTGAGCCCTTCGACCTGATGTTTATCGAGGAGCCGGTGCTCGCCGAAAATGGAGAGGCATTTGTAGAACTATCTCGGCAGTCGTGCATTCCGATTGCCACGGGTGAGCGACATTACACGCGCTGGGGCTTCAAACAGCTGCTTGCACAGGGCGGCGTCGCGATTGTGCAGCCTGACCTTTCGCACGCGGGTGGGATTTGGGAATGCCGGAAGATTGCTGCGATGGCAGAAGCCTACGATGTTGCATTTGCGCCACATTGCCCGCTCGGACCAATCGCACTTGCGAGCTGCCTGCAGGTTGACTTTTGCACACCAAATGCGGTTCTACAGGAGCAGAGCCTGGATGTTCACTACAGTGCGGGTACGGATGCGATGAAGTACATCCTTTCACCAGACACATTCACGTTTGATGCCGGCTACATCAAGCGCCCACTTGGCCCTGGGCTAGGTGTCGTTGTGAATGAGGATGCCATCCGTGAAGCCGCTGCTAATGGCCACCGCTGGCGAAACCCGGTTTGGCGCAACGCCGATGGCTGCGTCACAGAGTGGTGAATCTCCGCGTATCAAGTCCAGAGCACTCTCATGGGTGTGTCAGCGATATTGTGTCTGGAGACACGTAATTGGTCTGTTTGAAAATCTATTAGTTGCCGACTGAAACTATAGGCATCTATTTTTCGTCCTAATTCACAAGCTTCGCAATCACACGAAATTGGCAATTCCGGTAGAATTACCGGGGGGGTTTGCATATGCGCTATCAATCATCGGGTTCTGCACTGTTTGCGGCGATGTCGCTGTCTGTTCTTGGAGTGGCTGGTTCAGCTCTTGCCAAGCCGGATCCGGTTGGAGCTGCACTACAAGATGCAGGCTCATTGGTAAATGATGCCCGTGTGTTAGTGAAGGATGGTAAGTTTCAGGAGGCATTGGTCAAACTCGATGCGGCCGTCAAGGCGCGTCCAGATTACACAACGGCCTACTCCGAGCGTGCTGGCGTCCTCTTTCAGCTCAAGCAATTCGACAAAGCTGTCGCAGACTACGCTGCGGTCATCAAAATGCGTCCTGCAGCACCCGCCGGTTACTTCAATCGTGGACTGGCATTGATATCCCTTCCAAAGCCGGATGCTAAAGCAGCTGTCACTGACTTCACAAAAGTCATTGAGCTAAACCCAAAACCATCGAGTACTCAGGACCTCGTGCTCGAAAGTTTCGACAAGCGCGCTTACTGCAACATCCTTCTTGCGCAGTGGCCGGCAGCTGTCGCTGACTGCTCGGAAGTCCTGAAGCGCGCAGCCAACCGCGCAGATAGCCTTATTAACCGTGCGTTTGCTTACGAATCACTGACCCCACCAGATATCGATAAGGCCATCGCAGACTACACGACAGCGCTGCCTCTGGTAACCGATGCTGCAGCAAAGCTCGATATCCGCCTCAATCGTGCAAGCCTACTTCTCTCGCAGAAGAAGTATGAACCCGCCATCGCGGATCTGTCCGAGGGCTTAAAGGCCAATCCAAAGAATGCGGATGCCCTTCAGGCTCGCGCATCTGCGCTCTTCCAAACCGGAAAGTTTGACCTTTCTGTTGCAGACTACAAGGCCCTCGTTGCGCTCAAGCCAACAGATGTCGCTATCATCAAAGACCTCGGAGCCGTACAGCTGCAGGTAAAGGATTACGCTGGCGCGATCAGCACATACACGAGCTACATCACAAAGGCTGGCGCGACGGCTGGGAAAGATGTCTACAAGTTCCGTGCAGTGGCTTACATGAAAGTGATGCCAGCTAATCCGGGTGCGGCCATCGCAGACTACCAGGCCTATCTTGCATCGAATCCAAACGATGCCGTGATGTGGCATGACCTCGCGGCGGCTGCATTCTCCCTCGCCGATGACAAGCCTGGTGCAAACTTGGATCTTGCCCTGAGTGCAGCGGACAAGTCCTTGGCGATTACCCCAGGTCAGGCAGACATGCTGCTCGTGCGCGCAGATGGCCTTTCCCTGCAGGGTAAGTTCGATGCTGCGATTGCCGCGTATACCGCGCTCCTGACCGCAAAGAGTGGCGACATCAATGCCCTTGAAGGCCGTGGACGTGCACGCTTCAATGCCAAGCAGTTCACAGAAGCCATCGCCGACTTTGATGCCTTCCTTGCGGCGGCACCTGCCACGACGACAAACAAGCCCGAAATTGAGCGCCTGCGTGTCCTCGCACTTGAAAGCACCGGCGGCACCAAGAATGTCGAGATGTTGATTGCGCAGTACACCAAGCTCATTGATGCCGCACCGGATGCGAAAGACTCGGCAATCCTCTACACCAACCGTGGCGTACAGCTCTTCAACAAGGGTGACTTTGCAGGAGCGGGTAAGGACTTCACAAAGGCATCGACGCTTGATGGCGGTGAGCTGTCCAGCCTCAAGAACATTTTGTCGGCAGCCTATAAGCAATACGACAAGACAAAGGCAAAACTGGATGCAGATGCAGTCCTGACTGCCGCTGACAAGGTGCTGGCTAAGGATCCCAAGGATGCAGATGGCATAGCAACCCGCGCCGATGTTCTCCTTGCCACCAAGGACTTTGCAAAGGCCATTGCCGAGTACACACGTATCCTTGCAGCGAATCCAAACAGCAAGGAATCTGTAGCCGTTCAAATGAACCGTGCAGCGGCGTACCTGCAAATGACACCTCCAGATTACAAGGCTGCGCTCGCAGACTTGAATGTGGTGATTACCAAAACCCCGATGGACATCGAGACGGTCCGGATCCGCCTTCAAGTCAACCAGGCACTCAAGGACTACCCGGCGGCGATCTTGGATGCAAACAAAATCCTGATGCTTTCCGGCAAACCAGACATAGATGCCCTCATCGCACGTGCGAACGCTAATACGATTATTGGAACATCCAAAGTAGCAACCCCATCAAAGGGCACGGCTGAGCTGGATGCCGCGATTGCTGACTACACCGTGCTCATCACGGCGAAGCCAACAGAGCCGACATTGCTAATCAACCGTGGAATTGCATATGTCCGAAAGTCTGGACGAAAGTCGATCCCTGAGATTCAAAAGGCGATTGCAGACTTTGATGCGGCCATTAAGCTTAAAGCAGACTTGCCAGAGGCTTGGGATCGTCTGGCGCGCGCCTACGATGACTTTGGTCTGAACAGTGATCCTGATCAGGAAATGGCTTGGACGAAGGCGATCGATGCGTACACCAAGTATGCAGCGTTGCCAGGGGTGGCCCCAGCGGATGCAGAAACGGCTAAGAAGCGTGCTGCCGCACTCAAGGAAGCGCTGAACGGTTAGTCATTAGGCATTAGAGCTACAGAGAAGCCCTCCGGACACCCGGAGGGTTTTCTTCTTTTTTGATCCAGTAGAACTGTTAGCGAATCTGCGACTTACACAAACTGCCAAGATGTATACGATAGGAGTCAGTCTGTTGAAAACATCGTGTAAGTATCGGCCCTTTAAACATCAAAGCCCCCCCGATAAATCGGAGGGGCACTTGGTAGCGGCGACGGGACTCGAACCCATGACCTAGGGGTTATGAATCCCTCGCTCTAACCAGCTGAGCTACACCGCCAAGGCACTGAGCATAATACCGCCCATCCCGAAAAAGCGGCAACGCAAATGCTTGATTTTCATGTCCATTTTCTATTGCATAATGGTTTCCTCGCGCAACACAAGCCGTCACGAAGCCGTCATCGGATACGATAGAGAACTGTGAGTTCAGCAGAAGACCAGTCCGCATTGCATGACATGCTTATTGCGGATGCAATTAAATCAGCAATCCAGGAAGATGTCGGTTCCGGTGACATCACATCCGTTGTCTGTATCCCCTCCACCACCGATGCAACCGCAAAGTTCATTGCGAAAGCTAGCGGGATCGTCTCAGGTATTGATGTTGCGGCACGCGTCCTCTCTTCGGTTGACCCCACAATCGTAACGAACATCCTCATCGCCGATGGCTCACCGGTGACAAAAGGCGACATCATCGCTATTGCGAACGGCCCAGCCCGCTCGATGCTAACAGCCGAACGGACAGCGCTCAACTTCCTACAGCGGATGTCGGGAATTGCCACCGCCACACACGCTTATGTTGCCGCAACCAACGGAACCAAGGCAATCATTCTAGACACACGCAAAACGGCACCAGGACTCCGGGCCACCGACAAGCTCGCCGTTGTCCACGGAGGTGGTTCAAACCACCGCTTTGGGCTCTACGACATGGCGATGCTGAAGAACAACCACATCACCGCCTGTGGGAGCATCACGGCCGCAGTCACGGCTCTCCGAGCCGAGACTCAGGTCCCAATCGAAGTCGAAGTGCGCAGCTTTGATGAGCTCGAAGAAGCACTGTCGCTGAACATCGAGAGAATCATGCTCGACCACTTCTCACTCAATGACATGCAGCGGGCCGTTACGATCGCCGCTGGACGCACACCGCTCGAAGCCAGCGGAAACATGACCATCGAGCGTATCTCAGCTGTCGCCGCCACCGGCATCGACTTCATCTCTGTCGGAGCCCTGACCCATAGCGTCACCGCCCTTGACATCAGTTTTACTTTTGACCCCACGCACTGAAACCAACGGAACCGAACACCAATGCCAAACGAACTGCTTACCGCCGATGCCATTTATGCAAAGCTCCACGCTAACCTCGCGGACATCGTCCCGGATGTGATGCTACGCCGCAAGGCCGAAGCCGCCGCACAGATTGAAGTCCTCAAGCGGGAACGCAATGCCATCGTGCTAGGCCACAACTATATGGAGCCATCGCTTTTCCACTCCATCCCCGACTACCGCGGTGACTCCCTTGAGCTCAGCCGTGTCGCGGCCACCACGGATGCGGACATCATCGTGTTCTGCGGCGTCCGCTTTATGGCCGAGACAGCCAAGATTCTGAACCCTAGCAAAACCGTCCTGATTCCAAGCAGCAAAGCTGGCTGCTCGCTTGCAGAGTCCATTACCGCACAGGATGTCCGCGACCTCCGCGCGATGTACCCTGGCGTGCCCATTGTCACCTACATCAACACCTACGCCGATGTCAAAGCTGAATGCGACATCTGCTGTACCAGTGGAAATGCCGTTGCCGTTGTCGAATCCCTCGGCAGCGAACAGGTCATCTTCCTCCCGGACGAGTTCCTCGCACGCAATGTAGCCCGCGAAACGGG
>CAIYBQ010000015.1 GCA_903924445.1 uncultured Armatimonadota bacterium
ATCCAGCTTGGTTTGCCCGGCGGCGATGCGATCCGGGAGCGCAAGGTCGGTGCGGCCCGGACCGAGGTCGAGGTTGACACGGCCCATCAGGGCTGCGTAGTCAGCGGTATGCCTTTTCTTAAGCGCTGCGTAGCCCAGCTTTGCCGCGCGGGATAGGATGGCATCAAGGTCATCCACAGACTTCTTCTGAAAATCGGTACCAGCCGCAAGCAAGAAGAGGGTTTGGTCACCTGTTCGGATGGTGCGAAGCTGGGATGCAAATCGCATCCCGCCGCTGCCCTGTCCATTTGGAAGCTGGCCATCAAGGCGTGTGTCGCCATTTGGCAAGACGGTGATTTTGGCATTTTTTTCGCGCTTGAGCGTCGCGGTTGCGGTGGTCCCGGAAACCCGGATGACCATAATGCTGTCGACAAAGCTGACAAAGTGGTCGCGCGTAAATGTCTTACCGTTTTGTGTAAACGTGATGGCTACACTGCCATCTTCCATATTGAGCGTGCGGCGATAGCCGGTCGTGGGCGCCGCGACATCTCCATGACCGTTGATGACGAGGTCAGCGAGAATCTGGTAGCAGCCATAGGGAATCTCAGCGCCATTCGCCTCCCCGCTGCCCTGCCCCCGACACGTAAATGTCTGATTGACGAGGCGCTCAGCATCCGCGTTTTTGCCGGCAAAGAGCAACCGGCGGATTTCTGGGAGAGCTTTATGCGCATCCACACGGTCATTTTGAAACGGCGAGCCTGACCAGAGGGAGAGCTCATTAATGACGATGCGTTCGGTCCCCGGGATACCAAAGACCATCGCGCCGATACGGCCATTTCCAAGCGGCGAGCTCTGCAAAAAAGATGCTGCGGGTTGGGCAAACCAGTGTCCGGTTGCAATATCGTTGACTTTGGGCTGAGGTTGTGGCTGCTGCATATCGTTCTCCAAAAAGCGCTGCGCTGGGCTTCGTGGCGTATTATCCCACTGTATTGAAGGGAACTGAAAGGCTGGTGGACACGGATGTTGACTGTTGATGAGACAAATAACGCTGCGCTGTGCGAGGCGCTTGTCGCAATTGATAGCCGCTTTTTGAGTGTCTTCACAACGTATGGACCGGCTCCGCTCTCAACGCGTCCACAGGGGTTTGCGACGCTTGTTCAGCTGATTCTCGAGCAGCAGGTCTCCGTGAGCAGCGGTCGGGCAACGGTGGAGCGCCTAGAAACGTACGCAGGTGGGCTCCAGCCTGAGCTCCTTTTGAACATCGATGATGAAACGGCACGCGGCCTTGGCATCAGTCGGCAAAAGGCAGGTTATATCCGTGGACTGGCTGCGGATGTGCTTGCAGGACGTCTTAATGTGGATGCTTTGGCAACGCTTCCAGATGAGGAAGTCTGCGAGCATTTGACGCGGGTAAAGGGTATTGGGACCTGGACAGCCAGAACGTATCTGTTGGTAGCATTGTCACGCGCGGATGCGTGGCCACACGGGGATGTCGCATTGCACGCGGCGATGCAGGCGGTGCTGAGGCTTGAAGTGCGGCCGACATCGGATGAAGCATCTGAAATTGCAGAGTTCTGGAAGCCCTATCGGGCGGTGGCGGCCCGGATGCTTTGGCATCACTACACCAGTAGCCGCAAGCGGGGCTAGATTTTAGGACCTGACAGGATCTGTGAGTGCAAAGCCTGTTTGCTTTATCCCAAGACTGAGACCAGACCCGCCTGTATGGTCATCATCTGATCCAAAGAATCCCAGAATCGTATACACCGTCATCGCCAGCAATCCTCCGATAAACCCGGTGATACGGGAAAGGCCAGTAGGGCGCAGACGG
>CAIYBQ010000016.1 GCA_903924445.1 uncultured Armatimonadota bacterium
GGAGCCGCGCCACTCGACATCGAGGCCAAAGACCGCCGGAACCACATTCAGCTCGGCAAGACGCTGTCGAACGCCCTCGAGACCCAGCTCGTTGATCGCATCCAATGCACCCTGCGCCCCAAAGTCAAAGCCATCAAATCCAGTAGCGGATGCAAGCTCGGCAAAATCGAAGAACGAAAGACGGGCTGCGCCGAGACCCGCTCCACAAAGGGAAACCCGCATCTACTTTGCACCCACGAACAGCAGACAGACAGGTGAAGGAACCGTGATGTCCGTGCCTGTCGCCGTCAAGTTGCCCGTGATCTGGTCAATCTTGAACACCGAAATGTGGTTTGAATTCTGGCCCGCGACCAAAAGGAACTGACCGCCCGGAGCAATCGCAAAGTTGCGTGGCCACTTCCCACGCACCGACTCTGTTCCGGAAAGCGCAATCGCACCTGTTTTGCCATCCGTTTTCATGATCGCAATCGAATCATGCCCGCGGTTCGAGCCGTACACAAAGCGGCCATTCGGGTGCACATGAATGTCAGCACAGTAGCTCTTGCCACTGAAACCTGTCGGGACTGTCGGGCAGCTTGAAACCTGCTTTGCTGTTCCCGTACGGGCATCCCATGCAAACGATGTCACCGTATTGTTCAGCTCGCCAATGACATAGACGAATTTGCCATTTGGATGGAAGGACAAATGCCGCGGACCACAGCCAGCCTTGAGGGAAATCGTCTTGTCCATGTGTGGAACTAGCGCGCCGCTGCTGTTCTGCGAATAGACAAAGACTTTGTCCGCACCGAGGTCAGCCACCAAAATCCACTTGCCACTTGGATCGACATTCGCCGAGTGGGCATGCGCCGCTTCCTGACGCGCCTTGTCAGGACCCGTGCCGCGCTGCTGCACCGTCGTACCCGGCTTTAGGCTGCCATCTGCGCCGAGGCCCAGGGATGTAGCTGTTCCGCTGGTGTAGTTGGCAACAAGCACATTTTTTCCAGCTCGGTCGAGGATGATATGGCAGGGGTGAATACCCATGGACTTTTGCGTTGACTGCACGGTAAGGGATGCATCCGCGGGGTCCACGGTAAACGATGTCACTTCACCCGTTTCCGTTTCGTTTACTGCGTAGAGGACGGTTCCAGCTGCGTTTGCCGCGAGAAAGGATGGACTTGCCGTCTTTGGTCCCGAATGCAGCTTTCGCAGGGAACCAATTTCTGTATCGAAGCGATATGTGTAAATACCCTCCGATTCATTTTTATCCGTGTAGGTGCCAACAAACAGCAGGCTTGTTTTCGCAGAAGAGGTCATCCTAAACTCCATTTAGTGGCGGGACAGCTACGGCTGCGTAGAGTCGCACAGCGCCACGGTTTTCCAGCAACCCGATGTTATCCGCCGGGATTGGTCCCTGTCCCGGATACAAACATTGAAATTGCGAAAACACGATGTTGTTTCCTCCGTATCCGTTTCCGTTCAAGGAAACGCCGTTTGCATTATCCATCGATTGTCGATGCAAACATCTCCGACAGCGATAGGGCTGATGGATGATTTTTATGAGAAACGTTGGTCATCTGATGCACCAGCGACCGGAGCTATATAACTTTGCTTAACAACCCACAGGCACTTGTGAATCACCTGCACAACCTGCACGACCAGCTGCAAAAGGCCTTGTTGGCGGCCTTGACCGCAGCGGATGTGAAGTCAACGGTGGGTGATTTGTCTGCTGTTGCGGATGTCCGTGGTGGCGACACGATTTATGCAATCGACACGATCGCTGAAGACATCATCGATGCGTACTGCGAAGAGTGGGCCGCAGCCGAGGGTCCACTTGTACTTATCTCCGAAGGTATTGAAGATGCCGGCTGGAAAGTCTTTCCACATGATGCACGTGAAGAGGATGCCCGCTTCCTGCTGATCTTTGACCCCATCGATGGGACCCGTAACCTGATGTTCAACAAGCGCTCCAGCTGGGCGCTCAGCGGAATTGCGCCAAACAAGGGGCGTGAGACCACATTGGTTGACATCGAGGTCGCGATGATGACCGAGTTGCCAACAAGCCGCGCGCTTCTCGCTGATCAGCTATGGGCCATTCAAGGTGAAGGTGCGTTCAGGCGCATCCGTAACCTCCATGATGGCAGTGAGCAGGATGCGCAGATTCGCCCAAGCCAGGAAACAACGCTGTCACACGGCTTCAGCTCTATCGCCAAATTCTTCCCTCCGGGAAAAGCGGCGATGGCAGAGTTTGAAGAGCTGCTCTTCGAAGAAGTTGCTCCAAACACGGGTGAAAACCCACTGGTGTTTGATGACCAATACATGACAACGGGTGGTCAGCTCTACGAACTAATGGTCGGACACGACCGCTTTACCGCTGACTTGCGACCAGTGTTCTTCAAGAAGCTCGGTTTACCGGCAAAGCTTGTCTGCCATCCATATGACATTTGCGTCGAGCTCATCGCACGGGAAGCAGGCGTCATCGTTGTGGATGAACATGGCGAGCGCCTTAGCGCATTATTAGACATCCGCGCGGATGTGTCATGGTGTGGCTATGCAAATCAAGCCGTCCACGATCGTGTTCAGCCTGTTCTGGAACGCTTGCTTACTGCGTGAAATGTGGCTGACACAGGCGCGTGCTAGCTGAAATGTGATAATTTCGTGGGTCATGTTCCGTTGGCCCACCACCATCACCGGGATTGCCATCGGCGACCGGGAACTGAGAGTCGAAGCTGTCATCGATCAGGAAGTCCTGATTGATTTGGTCAAAACGCAGCACGACCTCGATCACTTTCCTTATGGCTGGATGCTCTGGCCAAGCGCCATCGGGTTGTCAAAGTTCATTCTGGAGCACGCACATCGCTTCGCAGGTAAGCGTGTGCTCGAGCTTGGTTGTGGCGTTGGGATGTCAGGTGTCGCGGCGGCGATCGCTGGCGGGATGGTCACGCAGACCGATTACCTCGATGGCGCACTTGAGCTCGCGACGCGCAATGCTAATCTGAACAGCGTTGAAACGACATCGTGCCTAGGCGACTGGCGGGATTTCCCGGCGGCCTTGATTGATTCGGTCGATATTGTGATCGGGACCGATATTCTCTACGAACGGACGATGCATCCGTATCTGGAGACGCTGCTTCCGATGTTTACCAAGCGGGGAGTCCCGGTGTTGATTGCAGACCCTATCCGCCCGCAGGCCCTCGATGCACTCGGGCTTTGGGAGCACGATTTGTTTCATGTGGAACATCATTTTGTGGATGTTTCCTGGGATGCATCCACAAAAACCATTTGGATTGTCGAGCTCACGGAGGCACGAGGGAAGGGCTGAGGTGTATTCTGATGGAATGTTTCATCGGCAAGTCACCCCTCTCATCATCCCTGTCCACACGGCTTACATCACGCCCGATCCCTACGGGTTGGAAATCCGTGAGAACCAGCCGACGGCGCTAACCAATCCCGCTCAGACGCTGACCTGGTTTGGCAAGCTGTCAAAGGGTGTGTGCGAGATCAAGCTTCGCGTGATTCCAGCCCCGGGGAGCGAGTCCAAGCTCACATTTGTTGTCAATGGGCAGCGTCAGGAAGTTCGGGTTCCAGCATCCCCGGATGGCAAAGCCGTTGATATTGCCTGCCGGACATTTGCTTCGAAGAAAGAGCAGTTCGTGTCGTTTGCGCTGAACAGTAGTGGGGGCGGCCCGGCATCCGGTAAGCGCTCAGCACCGCAAATCGTCGCGCTCATCTTGAGCGGAACAGCCACCAACAATGCGCATTTCAACTACAAGGAACGCCGCAACTGCGCCAGCATCCACCTCGGCTATCCAACGACGCGTGACCAGCAAGTCGCCGGTTTCTACAATGAGTGCACGCCTGAGACAGACCCCATCCACACGTACTACGAAGTCTGTGGCTGGCACCGTGGCTATTTCGGCATGCAAGTTAACTCACCAACCGAACGTCGCATCATTTTTAGTGTCTGGGATGCCGGGGAAGAAGCCGTTGATCGTAACAAAGTCGGCTCTGAAAATCGGGTTACGCTCCTCGCGAAGGGGCCTGGAGTTGTCGCAGACTCTTTTGGCAACGAAGGTACCGGGGGACATAGCCACCTCGTATACAACTGGAAGCTGGGTGATACGTTTCGCTTCTACATGACGGCGGAAGTGAGTGGGAAATTTACGACCTACACAGGCTGGTTTTACTTCCCAGACAAGCGCGAATGGGGCCTGATTGCACGGTTCCGTGCTCCCAAGGATGGCCAGTACATGCGAGGCCTCTACTCGTTCAATGAGAACTTTGGTGGAGAGACCGGGCAGCTCAAGCGTCGATGTCGTTTCGGGCCCGCGTGGGTCCATGATGCCGCCGGTAGCTGGACAAACCTCAACACGATCAAGTTCACCTGCGATGCGACAGGTTCAGCAGGCGACCGTATCGACTTCGATGGCCTTATCGACTCCCGTGGGCGTTTCTTCCTTGAAAATGGCGGATTCAGTAACTGGGGGCACATAAAGCCTGGTCAAACGGCTACGGCTCCGCGTCTCACAGGCGCGCATCCGGATGTAAGCCTCCTGGACATCAAGCCTTTCCTCACCCGTCAAGGGCAGTAAGGACCTAGCCTCTCCCAGAAAACAGCGCGGTGATCGTTATTCCGTTTCCGTCGTGTCGGATGTCGTTCCTGGGAGAAAGATATTTCGGTACTGCTCCGGGTTGAGGAACATCTTCTCAAACCGGTGCAGCAACACGGCTCCGTGAGCGCCATCAGCGTAGCGATGGTCGAAAGTGAACGAAATCGTAACGCATTTGCGAATGACGACTTCATCGCCCACGACCACGGCTTTCTTCTTTGGCGCTCCAATTCCCATGATGACTGGGCAGCGGCAATAAGGAGAAAGCGGCACAAGCGCATTTTCAATACCCAGCGGACCGAAGTTTGAGATCATCACCGAGCCAAATCTGTCATCCGGGATACCCATCGCCTCAAGGGAGAGGTTGAGGGTGTACTGAAAGAACATTTGGATGCGCATCAGAGGGCCGAATAGCCACCCGGGAACCCGCATCGCAACCTGCTGCACCTGCTGCATCCCCTTGTCCGTGCCATCCTTGAGGACTTCGGTGAGACGCTTTGACTCCGATGCCAACTCGGGGAGACCCTTACCGGTCATGTTCTTCAGAACAAATCCTGACAGGTCCAGACTGCCCTTTTTCTTGAGGAGAGTGGTGATGAAGACATCCGTGGATGCTCGCCGGTGGAGATTCCGTCCCCTGAGCACATGATTGAGCTGCGGGTATGTGTCGAGACAGTTTGCAACAATCAACGCAACGTAGTGCGTTAGGCTTGGGCGGACATCGGCCTTGATTGTCTTTAGAAATGCTTCTGCTTCCTCAACCGGAAGCTCGAGCCACGAATACGTGCTCGGGTCGCGGGGGTGGGACCAGGTCGCGATGGAAATCTTGCGGTAACTAGTGAGGATCTGCTGCTCGGTTGTTGGAACGTTTGGCATGTCGACATCCCCCTTCGGTGTGTGGATGCACTATATACCAATAACGCAAATGAGGTTGCCGGCAGTGCCTACAATCCCAATCGCTAATCTTGGCTTGCCAATGCCCGGGGAAGGATAAGAAGACCGATCGCTACAACGGGAGCGATAAAGAAGGCCAAAACCGTCAATGGTTTGGAACCCATCATCCGCAGGACAAAGCCCATCAGAGCGGCTGATTCCATGAGTGCAAGGCTAATCATCAGCCTTGTTTTGGCCATGTTGGCCGGCAGCATCGGGCTGGTTAGGAGAGCGTTGCCGACTCCACCCAACAGGCCAAGCGCAGCCAAAACACTAAGCACAAGGAATGTCGACTGGTCAACGACTTTGGTCTCGACTGGCAGTTGAAAAGCCATAGCTCCGTAAAACACACACATGCCCATCATGACAACTGTAACGAGCCTCAGGGATCCACGGCTTTTCATAATTCTCTCCTACGCCTCGAAGGCCTGCTGAAGGTCGGCGATGATGTCATCGATATGCTCGATGCCAACGCTGACACGAACGAGGTCATCCGTAATACCGACTGCGATACGAACATCTTCTGGCATGCTAACGTGCGTCATCGTCCAAGGCTGTTCGATGAGCGACTCAACGCCGCCAAGGCTCTCCGCCAGCGTGAACATTTTGACGTTTGACAGCGCCTTCTTGACCATTTCGCCATTTTGCATCCGGAACGAGAATGTCCCGCCGTAGCCGCTCATCTGGCGCTTTGCCAGCTCGTGCTGTGGATGGCTCTCAAGCCCAGGGTGAAGCACTTCCTTAATTTCCGGGCGGGTTTGCAGCCACTTCGCAAGTGCAAGCGCGTTTGCATTGTGGACATCCATCCGGACAGGCAGCGTCTTGATACCGCGGAGCACGAGGAAACAGTCAAATGGTGCCTGACCACTGCCCATCGCGTTCTGAAGCATCCCAATCTTGTCAGCCAGCTCAGGGTTGTTCGTCACCGCACCGCCGCCGACAACATCGGAGTGACCGTTCAGGTACTTCGTCGTCGAGTGCATCACGATGTCCATACCGAGGTCCAGCGGGCGCTGGAAGTAAGGCGAAAGGAATGTGTTGTCACAGAGCGTGATGACATTGTGTTCCTTGGCGATCTCAGCGATTGCCGCGAGGTCCAGAAGGTTCATCAAGGGGTTTGTCGGGGTCTCCGTCCAGATACCACGGGTATTCGGGCGGATAGCCGCGCGCAGCTTATCGAGGTCACGCATGTTGATGAACTCGACATCCACGCCCTTGGTCGACAGCACGGATGCCATCAAGCGGTACGTTCCGCCGTAGAGGTCATCGTGGACGAGGAAGTGATCCCCCGCATTGAAGAGCTGGATGAGCGTCGCCGTCGCTGCCATCCCGGTTCCGAATGCAAACCCGCGGATTCCACCCTCGAGCTCTGCCAAACACGCTTCAAGGGCGAAGCGTGTCGGGTTTCCCGAGCGGCCATAGTCAAACGTGCGCTGCTTTCCAACCGTCTCGAACGCATATGTGGATGAGAGGTAGATTGGAGGCATCACCGCACCGTGCGCATCCGGCATCGGGCCCGCGTGCACACACGTTGTGGCGATATTTTTGCTCTTACTTGCCATAGTGGTCTCCTTAAAACTCGAGGGTTACCGTTTCACGGATGCGGCGGATGGCTTCATCCACACGCTCGCCAGCCTTGTCGCCATTGATCGTCAGGGACATCCGGACATAGCCATCCCCAAGCTCGCCATAGCCAAGACCCGGGATGACCAAAACGCCAGCCTTTTCGAGGAGCACCTTTGCAAAGGTCATCGATGTATAGCCCTTTGGCACTGGAATCCAGACAAAGAAGCCAGCCTTTGGATAGTCGAGCTTCCAGCCGAGGGAGTTCAGGCCATCGATGAGGCGCTTGCGGCGGAGGTCATACAGCGCAAGTGTGTCAGCATTGGATGCATTGAGCAGTGCCCAGCCCGCAGTACGGGAGATGGCGGCGAACTGCTTGGAGTCGATATTCGACTTCATCCGGTTCAGCGTCGTTATGCCTTCCTTGTTTCCAACGGCAAATCCGATACGCCATCCGGTCATATTGAATGTCTTTGAGAGGGAGTGCGTCTCGATTGCGACATCCATTGCACCCTCGGCCTGGAGGATACTTGGTGGCTGATAGCCATCGTAGCCGACCTCTGCATATGCACAGTCATTACAAATCAGGAGGTCGTATTCCTTGGCAAACCGGACGGCATCGTTGAAGAACGAAAGCGGTGCAATCGCGCCCGTCGGGTTGTGCGGATAGTTGAGGAAGAGGAGCTTTGCTGCCTTTGCGACATCGGTGGGGATGGCGGTGAGGTCAGGCAGGAAGTTATTCTCAATGGTCAGCGGCATGAGGTAAGGCTGGCCACCGGCGAGCAGCGTCTGGACCTTAGGAACGGTGTAGTTCGGGTCTGGGATCAGGGCGATGTCGCCTGGATCGATGTAGGCCCAGCAGAGGTGGGCAAGGCCTTCCTTGGATCCGATCAGCAGCACCATCTGGTCAGTGGTGACTTCGACGCCATAGCGGTTGTAGAACCACTGTGCCGCTTGCTTCAGAAAGATTGGATCGCCAGCATCGGATTCATCGTAGCAGTGCGTCTCAGGATTCTTTGCTTCCTCGTAGAGACGGTCGATGATTGGGGTTGGGGTTGGCTGGTCAGGATCGCCGATTCCAAAGTCGATGAGGTCTTTGCCTTCAGCACGTGCTGCAGCCTTGAGGCGGGCAATTTCTCCAAAGAGGTAGGGTGGAATCAGGTCGAGGCGCTTGGCACGGACTGGCATGGTGATGTTTCCTTTCGATATGAGCCGCCAGTTGATGGCGGCACGACGTTAGTTCAGCTCGATGGAGCCGGTGTAAACGAGGGTTGCTGGACCTGTCATAAAGACATGGTTGGATGCGTCATCCCAGAGGATTTGCAGGTCCCCTCCAGCGAGGGTGATGTTGACCGAGCGGCCTGAGTAAGCATTTAGATGAGCGGCCACGGCGACGGAACAGGCTCCGGTGCCGCAGGCTAGCGTCCTGCCAGCGCCGCGTTCCCACGTCAACATATGAAGGTGTGATGCGCTTATCACCTGAACTTCATGGACATTGGTTTTGCGCGGGAAGCGGGAATGCTTTTCGAGCTCAGGGCCGATGGTATTGATGGATGCATCCGTTACGGTGTCGACAAAATAA
>CAIYBQ010000017.1 GCA_903924445.1 uncultured Armatimonadota bacterium
ATTTCCGATGGTCACGTATTGACTGGCATCCCCGCTGATGGAGAGCGCACCAAGTAGATCAACAACCTTACGTCCAACCTGAACCTTCCATGCCTCACCGTTTGATTTGACGCCATTTGCGAACATATCGCCTCCGGCTTCGATGAGGTAGGAGCGGATACCAAACTGCCGGATGCTCTGTGAAATGGCATCGATGCCAGAGCCTTTTGCTATTCCACCGAGATCTAGGAGCATCCCCGGGCGTTTAAGGGTGACGCTAGAGTCTTCATCGCCTAGGACTACATATTGATACCCAACACTTTTTCGCGCAGCCATCATGGCTTGTTGACTGGGGAGTTTGCCCGACTTTCGCGTCTCACGCCATTGCTTTACAAATGGGCCGACGGTGGGGTCAAAGGCACCTTTTGATACGGCTGCAAGCTCGAGGGCCTTCCTTAGAATCGTATACAGCGTGGGGGAGACAACGTAAGGCTTGCCATAAGGCTTCGCACACAGCTGCATCAATTCACTGGTTGGTCGGTAGTCGGATGTGATCTGCTCAAGGTCGGCAATTGCCTTATAGCCGGCCTTGACAGCACGTTCAACGAGAGCCTGATTTGCATACGAAACTGTTATTCTTACAGGCACTCCCATATGGATTTCCGTATACTGAAATCGTTGTGCATCTGCTCCGGGGGATTCCTGTTGTGCCGTTGCACCAGACTGGGAGTATCGGGACGTGACAGCTATTGTTCTCACTATGGTTAGCATCCTATCGCTGGTAACACCTGTTTATCAGACATCAGCAAAGGCAAAGTCCGTGCCACCGAAGGCAAAACAGACAAAAGCCGTTGCTGTGAAGAAGTCCGTAAAGGCGCCAGTGGCATCGGTAAAGACGATTTCATATCCGCTCCCAGATGGCCGTGCGCCGTTTGTAGAGAAGATTCCGAATTCTGTCGTGACCTTCGACATGTTGCCTGTTCCTGCGATGCCCGATGGTCGCAAAGTGTTCATGAGCAAGTTCGAAATACAGTGGGATGTCTACGACATTTTCGCGTATCGCCTTGATCTGACAGAGTCCGAGAAGGCTGCGGGCGTTGATGCTGCGGCGCGTCCGAGTAAACCCTATGGTGCGCCAGACCGTGGCTTTGGTCATAAAGGCTATTCCTGTTTGGGGATGCATTATCAGAGCGCTTTAAAGTTTGTCGAGTGGCTGTCAAAGAAGACAGGGAGGAAATACCGGCTACCGACCGAAGAGGAATGGCAGTGGGCTGCAACGGCTGGCGAAAAGCCAACGGTGCTTTCTGCCAAAGAGCTGGGCAAGGTTGCTTGGTATTGGGATAATGCGGGTGACAAGGCGATGGAAGTCGGGAAGCTGCTTCCTAACACGTGGGGATTCTATGACATGCTTGGCAATGTTGCTGAGTGGTGTCAGGCTCCCGCAGGAACGCCTTACAACAAGGAGCCTGCGCGTGGTGGATGTTGGAAAGACAAAGTCAAAGATGTCCAATACACCGCGGTGCAGTTCTGGCAGCCGGATTGGCAGCTGGCTGATGCGCAGATTCCAAAGTCCAAGTGGTGGTTATCGGATGGCCCATATGTGGGAATCCGTGTAGTTTGTGATGCCGAATAGGCGCACAGGAAAACAGGCGCGTTGGTGCGTCGGTTATTGGTTCTAGGAGGAACATTGATGAACGAAGTAGGTTCAGTAACCCGTCGCGGGTTCATTGGTGGTGCAGCCGCATCCGCAGTTCTTGCAGCTGCTCCGAATGTTTTTGCACAAGGGTCAGACAAGATCCGCGTAGGCGTCATCGGATGCGGTGGCCGCGGCTCTGGCGCAGCATACAATGTGCTGGCTGCGGATCCAAATGTGGAGATCGTTGCTCTTGGTGACTTGTTCCCAGAGCGTGTCAAGGAACTGGCTGGTCGCCTCAAGGCTGAGCATGCTGCCCGTGCAAAGTTCACAGATGACACAACATTCTCCGGCTGGGATGCGTACAAAAAGGTTCTGGCATCCAACTGTAACTATGTAATTTTGGCGACGCCTCCTGGGTTCCGCCCGTACCACTTCCAGGCCGCTGTCGAAGCTGGTAAGAACATCTTCATGGAAAAGCCGGTTGCGGTTGATCCTAATGGTGTTCGCAAGGTTATTGCAGCATCCGCTGTCGCACAGCAAAAGGGACTGGCTGTTGTTTCCGGAACACAGCGCCGCCACCAGGCTGGCTACGTTGAGACAATCAAGCGTATCCACGCTGGAGCCATTGGTGAGGTCCTGGGTGGCCAGGTTTACTGGAACCAGGGTGGACTGTGGATGAACCCACGTCAACCTGAGTGGGATGATATGACATGGCAGCTCAAGAACTGGCTGTACTTCACATGGCTCTCCGGCGACCATATCGTTGAGCAGCACGTCCACAACATCGATGTCGCAAACTGGGTGATGAACGATACCCCGGTCAAGGTCTACGGCATGGGCGGGCGTCAGGTTCGTACCGATGCTGCATATGGTCATGTCTACGACCACTTTGCGATCGAGCTCGAGTACAAGAGTGGCGTGAAGATTCAATCCATGTGTCGCCAGATCGATGGAACCGCTGCCCGTGTTTCCGAATCCTTTATCGGCACCAAGGGAACGAGCAACCCATCCGGCTCCATCAATGGTGCAAACCGCTACCGCTTCGAAGGCAAGCAAGTCGACCCTTACGTTCAAGAGCACATTGACATGATTGCTAGCATCCGTGCAGGCAAGCCTCTCAATGAAGGCAAGCGGATCGCGGAATCTTGTTTGACCGCCATCATGGGACGTCTTGCCTGCTACAGCGGACAAGAAATCACCTTCGATGAAGCCATGAAGCTTGACCTCGATATCATGCCAGCCGAGTTCAAATTCGGAAAGCTGCCTGTGCCTCCTGTTGCATCGCCTGGTCGCTTCAAGCTGACTGATGGCACATTCAAGGGGCTCTAAACATGGACCGCCGTGACTTTATCGGTACCGGCGTTGCTGGAGCTATTGCAGCCACAGGACTCACTCCTGCGGCTGCAACTGCGGCTCCTGCAGCACAGGGAAAGACATTCCAATGCGACTACGCGCCGCACTTTGGCCTGTTCCGCACCCACGCACCAAATGACATCGATGAGCTGAAGTTCATGCACGATCAGGGCTTTCGTAGCCTTGAAGACAATGGCATGGCCGGACGGTCGGTCGCAGACCAAGAAAAGATTGCAAAAGAAATGCAACGCCTTGGGATGCGAATGGGTGTCTTTGTTGTCAATGGAAGCACATCGTGGATTCCAAGTCTTGCCACTGGCAAAGCAGACCTCCGTGATAAGTTTCTTGCTGAGTGCAAGGCGGCTGTCGAAGTTGCTAAGCGTGTAAACGCAAAGTGGATGACGGTTGTTCCAGGGCAGCTTGTGCCAAACCTTGAGATGGGCTATCAGACGGCAAATGTTGTCGATGCTCTACGGCGTGCAAGCGAAATCTTTGAGCCTCATGGCCTGATCATGGTCCTCGAGCCTCTCAACCCGTGGCGTGACCACCCCGGCCAGTTCCTCTCAAAAGCCCCACAGGCATTTGAAGTCTGCCGGGCTGTCAACTCTCCAAGCTGTAAGATTCTCTTCGATATCTATCATCAGCAAATCACCGAGGGAAATATCATTCCAAATATCAACCTCGCGTGGTCGGAGATTGCTTACTTCCAGATTGGCGACAATCCAGGGCGGGCAGAGCCTCTCACCGGCGAAATCAACTACAAAAATGTGTTCAAGCACATCAAGTCCAAGGGTTTCACTGGCATCTACGGGATGGAACATGGCAATAGCCGTGGTGGATCCAAAGAGGGTGAGCTCAATCTCATCAAGGCCTACCGAGAAGTGGACAGCTTCTAAGCGGGTCCTAAATGAACAAAACCGGCGCTGCAGTCTTTGCAGGGCCGGTTTTTCTCTTCGTTGCGCGTGGATTCATGAATCATCGACAACGACGATTCGCTAAAGCACACAAAGTTGTAAACAGTGGGTTATCGACGCGCAGTAACCAATCGCTTACCATAGTGACTTCCCTTAGCAATCGTGTCCACCGCTACAGAGCGGTTGTTCGTACTTGCGTGAATAAACCGACTGTTACCAATGTAGATGCCACAGTGGGTGACGGTCCTGCCACCCTTCATCGCAAAGTAAAGCCTATCGCCCGTTTGCAGGCCATCCTGAACCGGTAACCCAATGCGTGCCTGATCACCACTGTGCCGTGGAAGGTTGATACCAATCTTTCGAAACACGTTTTTGACAAATGCTGAGCAATCCAGCCCACGTCGCGTGTTGCCAGCCCAGACATACGGAACACCGAGGTACGTAAAGGCCTCATGAACGATATGGTCGGCACGGTTTCCCAGCGCTCCCAGCGGGGCACCAGGTCGGGGGACGTAAATATTTTCACGAATAAGCTCCACAAAGACCTTTGGAATGTAACCCATCAACTTATCCTGCATCAGAATCGCGTAGTGGGTTGTACTTTGTTCCAGGACGACCACTGCCTGACCCTCGAACACTGTATGGAGGATGGGAGCGTTTGGCATATGCGAGATTCGGACCGGCGTAGGGCGCGTCATACGACCAATCTGCCCATGAATCAAGTTGGACTTGCTAACCGGCTGCATCGTGAACTGCTGGTTCGGTTTTTGCACCAGCGGGCGGATCGCTGGCAAAGGCTGTTGAGATGGTGGCAAGCCAACATCAACTTTCATCTCAAGGTCATCAAGTTGAAAACCACGACGCGCCATCATAGGCACAATATATCGGTTTTCACTGTGCGTTGAGTAGCCCGTCGGAATCCCATGTGGAATTTCGATTTACGAATGCTGATGATATTCAGTATCGACATCATCACATGGACGATATTCAACTCAAACGGTTATAGTAAGACATCATGCAGCGACGGACATTTTTAACAGCGGCTTCCGCATTGGCACTCACATCTCCAAAGGTGGTATCCAGCCATCCCAGAAGCTTGCTGCAAGGGCCTCCAGAGCCAGCACGTGAGTTTCGCGGATTCTGGGTCGCAACTGTTGGCAACATAGATTTTCCATCAAAGCAGGGACTTGGAGTCAAACAACTTCAAGGCGAGCTCCGGAACATCGTCCGACGTGCGGTTGATATGCACTGCAACGCAATCGTGTTTCAGGTACGCCCAGCATGCGATACCCTCTACGAAAGCAAGCTGGAACCCTGGTCGGAATATCTGACGGGGAGCCAAGGTAAGAATCCCGGCATTGATCCATTGGCCTACCTCGTAGCTGAGTGTCGCAAAGCAGGTATCGAGATCCATGCATGGTTCAATCCCTTCCGGGCGAGACCAGCCGTTGCCAAAGGAAAAGCCCATCCCAAGCACATCTCACGTACAAACCCTGAAATGGTACGTACATACGGCTCGATGCAGTGGTTGGATCCCGGTGATCCACGGGTGCGTCAACATTCCCTCGATGTCATTGCAGATGTTGTTCAGCGCTATGACATTGATGGCGTCCACATCGATGACTACTTCTACCCCTACCGTGAGTCCGATAAAGCCACTGGAAAAGATCTGTCCTTCCCGGATGACGCCACATACGCGGCCTATCGCCAAGGGGGTGGACAGCTGCTGCGGGATGACTGGAGACGCTCCAATGTGGATGTCTTTGTCGAAGCGATGTACCGCCGCGTGCATAGCATAAAGTCAGCCTGTCTGGTCGGGATCAGCCCATTTGGCATCTGGAGGCCAGGATACCCAGCACAAATCAAGGGCTTCGATGCATACGATCAGATCTATGCTGACTCTAGAAAGTGGTTGGTCGAAGGCTGGGTCGACTACTTCACACCACAGCTCTATTGGCCCATTGATCGTAAGCCACAGTCCTTTCCTGTCCTCTTGAATTGGTGGCTAAGCCAGAATCCGCATGCCCGCCATATCTGGCCAGGTCTTTACACAGGAAAATACGATGCCACTGAAATCGAATATCAAATACGGACGGCACGTGGCATGGATGGCGCATCAGGACATGTCCACTTTTCGACAAAGAGTTTGTTGAAAGGGGATGTACGCAAAGGTCGCAGCCATGCGGCACACCTGCGGTCCCGCGTCTACAACACACCCGCCATCGTCCCGGCTTCCCCGTGGGTGAGTCAATCTGTCGCCACCGTTGACATCGAGAAGGACTTTGCGATCACCGATGGCACCCTCACCTGGCAGAACTTGTCAGGAACATCGCGAAGCATTTTTCTGCAGTTCGAAACAGAGGGCGAATGGAGAGCCGCGATGATTGGCCCGACATTGAGGCGCTGGCGGCTACCGGATGGCATCTCGGATGTGTGGGTACGCATTGTCTCTGAATGCGGCGCAGCAACAGACGCTGTTCGGATCACCGCTGCGACCTAATGGTAAAAGTCGTCTATGTTGCAGACTTTATGGACATCGCTGATTTCTTCGATGTCGCATATCTCATGTTGTCAGACAAACATGATGTTTCTATCTTGGCACCTTTTGAACAGCACGCTGCCGTTCGCGAGCTGATAACGCTCTGTGGTACTGCTCCTGACTGCCTGTGCTCCAACATCGCTGATGTTTCCGAATCCCCAGCAAACTGGATAGTCACATCCCACTACGCTGCGATGCTTCCGATCATCCAAAGTCCACCAACGGAGAGACGAAAGGTCATCGATCGCTTGTTTGTCATCGGCGGCCATGCAAATGATTACTCACTGCAAGACCAGCCGATGCGGATTGACCCACGGTTGAAAGAGCGTGATCCGGATAGGTTTGCTCCATCCGGTGACCATCGTGTCACCGATGCAGCTGCTTTCACGATGTTGCTGAGAAGTGGAGAAGCGGTTATCTGGCTCCCGCGAGATGTTTGTCTCTGGCGTTATGCAGCTCCGCAGATCTTTGAGCTTGGTCCCAATCCGGTAAATGCCTGGCTTGCAAACCGCCTGGCGGTTGAGCGCGGAGCGGGCGAGCCCGTGCACTTGTCGAGCTTCCCGGCATTTTGCCTGGCAGTTACGCCTGACACAATGCCGTGGCTGCGCCTGTTCCACACCGTTCTCAGCAGAATCGAGATATCTCCGCTCTCTGGAAGGGTCACGCCCATCATCGCGCAACAGGATGCGAATGCCTATATTGTTACAGCCATCGATGGCTTTGCTTGCGGCAAGTTCATCACGAATGTCCTCCGGGGGCCCGCACGATGATTGTCCTTGGTTTTGACCCTGGCACAGCGACCACCGGTTTTGGCGTTTTGGAATCCGTAAATGATGTCCTTCGCCCAATCGATGTTGGCGTAATTCTCACACCGTCCGATATGCCTACGGAAGAACGCCTCTTGAGCATCTACAACGATGTCAATACACTGCTCGATAAGTACAACCCTGACACCGTTGCAACAGAGCGTCTGTTCTTCGACCGTAATGTGACGAATGCACTAAGCGTCGGCCGTGCGATTGGCGTGATCGTGCTTGCGGTGGCGCAGCGTGGATTACCTTGGATGGAGTACACACCGATGCAGGTAAAGACATCGGTGACCGGTTACGGTGGTGCAGATAAAAACCAGATTCAACAAATGGTCGTTCGGCTGCTTGGGCTTGCTGAGGTTCCGAAGCCCGATGATGCCGCGGATGCCCTTGCAATCGCCATCTGTCATGCACATAGCCTGAAGCTAAAGAGCATCGGGATGAATCAATCCCGGGGACATAGAAAACAAAAACGCCTACAGCCGTAAGTAACTTGCGGTCAACATCCCAAAGTAGGTCGGTGCCTCGTATGTATGAAAACTGACCGACATCGGGACAACCGTTAGCGCACCGTAGAGCATTAGCGTCTGCCAGTAAGCATCGACTTTTGCTTCTTCTAGAAATGCCTCATCCCATTCAAGTAGCGCCTCAAGCCTATTGTCAGCAACAAGTTGAACGAAACTGTCGTCGTGAACTTTACTTGCCGGGTGGTAGCCGTATGGGCCATCCGCATCATGGGCGTGACCAAGGTCGCAGCTAGCGATCAGAGCGATGCGCTTTTCTGATGCTTCAGCCATTTGTGCGATGTGCTTCCCTGCGGCAACAAGGACATCCCGTGACAAGCCCCGATCCTCCGCGAGTACAACGACTTTGCACGCTGACTCATTGGTGTCAGCGGTAAACAGCAGGGGAATCAGCGCTCCCCAGTCGAGCGGGAAGGCTAACGTGTCGTCATCCGTTGTCAGACCAACCATCGGCAGTGTTGGATGATTGAGCAACGCGTTGGCTAGGTCAGTATCGACATTGAAAGATGCACCAATACGCACGCCTCGTGGGCCATCCAGAGCACCGGTGGCCGTTTTGCAATAGGACACAGTTATGACATCTTGATAAATATGGCCGTGCGGCGTGATAACGATGACCGTATCGATGCCCGCAGCTGTGAATTCACTACCAATGGCCATCATCCCGGCTCGGGTATGTGCCATCAACAATGGATCTTCTGCCAGCTCCGGGATTATTTCACCACCGTGAGGCATGATCGCAGCAAACACCAATGGCATGGTCGATTCGTGATCCTCTCAGAAAGTTGGTACATCAGACGCATTTCACTGCGCGATAGAATTACATCATGCTAGATATACGCCGAATTCGGCTCGAACCCGATGTTATCAAAGAGCTGCTCGCACGACGTGGTGAGGACGTGTCCAAAATCGATGAGCTTTTGGCACTTGACGTTGAGCGCCGAAAGGTGATGACTGAGTCTGAAACCCGAAAGGCTGAGCAGAACCGTATCGGGCCACAGATCGCGCAGCGCCGAAAAGCCGGCGAAGATACATCCGACTTAATGGCGGCATCCACAGAGCTCAAGTCCCTCCTTGTTGGTCTTGAGGAGAAGGTTCGTGAGCTCGATGGACAACAGGAAGCACTCCTCGGCAAGCTGCCGAATACGCCACTCCCGGATGTCACCGCTGGCGGAGAAGATAAGGCGATCATCCTAACGGAGCCAAGCCGCGCCATTCGCGACTTCGCTTTTGAGCCAAAGGCACACTGGGACCTGCTTGGATCGCTTGGCCTGACCGATGCTGAGAGAGCGGTCAAGCTCGCTGGCAGCGGGTTTGTCCTCTACACAGGGATGGGGAATCGCTTGCAGCGGGCGCTTATAGCGATGATGTTGGATAAGCACACATCCAATCATGGCTACACCGAGGTTGGCGTACCTTACGTGCTGAGTCGTGAATCGATCACGGCTAGCGGGCATATCGTCAAGTTCGTTGATGAGATGTACCACGATGAGGTTTCAGATCTGTTCTTTGTCCCGACATCTGAGCCGGCGATGGTCAATATCTTCCGCGATGAGATTCTTAGCGGAGATGACCTCCCGATAAAGTTGGTTGCGCATACGCCGTGCTGGAGGCGTGAAGCGGGAGCCGCTGGGAAGGATACCCGTGGCCTGCAGCGTGTCCACCAGTTTGATAAGGTTGAGCTCTTCCGCTACGTGCGTCCAGAAGATTCGGAAAGTGCGCTTGCTGAGATGACGCAGGATGCGTGCAATATTCTGGATGACCTTGAAATCCCGTGGCGCCTCCTCGGGCTCGCCGCAGGGGACATCGCGTTTTCGGCTGCGAAGACAATCGATATCGAGGCGTGGTCGCCCGGTGTCGGCAAGTGGCTTGAGGTTTCATCCGCCAGCTGCTGCACCGACTTCCAGAGCCGACGTGCCAAAATCCGGTTCCGCCCAGAGCCAGGTGCGAAGCCAGAGTTTGTGCATCTCCTGAATGCATCCGGGCTAGCGCTGCCACGTGTTGTTGCAGCATTCCTTGAGACACATCAACAGGAAGATGGTTCCATCCGCGTTCCAGCTGCCCTCCAGCCTTACCTTAGCGGCATGACGGTCCTCGAAGCCGGCCAAACCCGCTGGCCTGCCTAAACATCAACAATCAAAACCCAATACGGGCTGCCTGACGGTAAAATAACGCCTGTTATGGCAGCCCAATCATTAGATCAAATCGTCTCCTTCTGCAAGCGTCGCGGGTTCATCTTCCCCGGCTCTGAAATCTACGGCGGACTTCAAGGAACATACGACTATGGTCCGCTTGGAGTTGAGCTCAAAAACAACCTTAAGCGTGCTTGGTGGCGCCACAATGTTTACGAGCGGGATGACATTGAAGGGATTGAAACCAGCCTTCTGACCAACCGCTACGTGCTCCGCTATTCCGGACACGAAAAAGGCTTTTCCGATCCACTCGTCGACAACAAGACAACCAAGAAGCGCTACCGGCTGGACCATCTCCTGAAGGATCAGGAACCGGGAGTCCTCGATGCAATCGCGGCTCATCTCGGAATCGAACGTCCGGATGACATGGATGTCTTTGTAGATGCTTTGCTTCAGGACACATCCAAGGCACAGGCTGCGCTGCTTGCGGCGAAAGTCGTTGATGCACAGGATGGCAAACCTGGCGATTGGACGGAGCCCCGGCAGTTCAACCTGATGTTTAAGACACAGGTTGGTCCGGTTGCGGATGATGAGTCATTTGCTTACCTGCGACCTGAGACAGCTCAGGGAATGTTTGTCAACTTCAAGAATGTCGTGGATAGCACCAATCGAAAGCTGCCATTTGGTATCGCTCAGACGGGTAAGAGCTTCCGCAACGAAATCACACCGAGGAACTTCCTGTTCCGCGTACGTGAGCTCGAGCAAATGGAAATCGAGTACTTTGTTCGCCCCGGTGATGACGAGGCTGTTCACGATGCGTGGATCGAAGACCATATTGAGTGGTGGGTAAATGTTGTCGGGCTCAAGCGTGAGAAGATTCAGCTCTTCGAGCATGTAAAGCTCGCACACTATTCCAAGCGCACCGTTGACATTCTGTACAACTTCCCAACGCTTGGCTTCGATGAACTCGAAGGGATTGCAAACCGGACAGACTGGGACCTCGGGAGCCATTCGCGTTCGCAGGATACGCTTCCGCTGTCCGAGAACACGAAAGCCCGCGTGATGCTGAACGAGCACTCCGTTGAGAAACTGACCTATTTTGATCAGCCGAACAATCAGCACATCGTTCCTTTCGTGATTGAACCGGCCGCTGGCGTTGATCGCGGTGTCCTTGCTGCACTCTGTGAGGCATATGACGAAGAGCTGTTGGAAAATGGTGAGACACGTATCGTTCTGAGACTGCCTGCAGTCCTTGCTCCGATTAAGGTCGCTGTTCTGCCTCTCAAGAAGAACGAACCAACAATTGTTGAAACGGCTAAGAAGATCAAGAAACTGCTGCAAAGCGGCGGAGACATGCGAACTGTCTACGATGACACAGCGGCTATTGGAAAGCTGTACCGCCGACAGGATGAAGCAGGCACACCATTCTGCATCACGGTTGACTTTGACACTATTGGACGTGGCCGGGATGGTGACACATCCATGGAAAACACAGTCACCGTTCGGCATCGCGACTCAATGCTACAGGAGCGTGTCGCAATCGATGACCTTCTCCACTACATCAAGAGTAGAATTGCGTAGCAGAGGGTACTAAGCGACCTGATGAATGTCAGTAACGAGGGACTGTCCAAGCAGCGATGCTAGGACAGTCTTTTTTACTGGTGGGTCGTGTGTTACAACTTAAAGGCGGAAGCGCGGGATGCTGATCTTCTTCAACGTCATTTGACGATGCCAAACTGGGCTGGTCGCTGTGATAAGAAATGCGGATGCCTGAAACGATGGTGGCCCCATCTTGCCATTAGCATTGTTAGAGACCGCAAATGGTTCATCTGGGAGCCCGAGGCGGGTGTCAAGCTTACCGTTACCATTCACATCGTAATGGACGCCAACTGCGTAGCACTTACCCGTCGGCAGTGTACCAATCGTCACACGGTTGCCATCTGCTGCCGGATGCACCACAGTCAGCACGGCTTTGGATGTGTCCTTCAACCAGCCATCAGGGTTTGCGTAAACGCTTACCAGGACATTGCCACCCCTGAGGGGAACGCCATCTAGCTCGACGATGCCAGTCGCGGTCGGCGCTTGGGGAAGCCGTGCGCCTGTATTGAGCTCAGCTGCGATGGGAAAGCGTCGGCAGATATCCTGAACGATGTCCGTGAACATCGCTTTTTGGAAGTCATCACGGAGGATGACAACCGCCGCATCGTTCGGCAGATCCATTTTGCGTGCATCTTCTTCACGAATCAGTTGAAGACTCTTTGTCGGTGATGTGCCTCGAGGCAACGAAATCGTGTACGGGATGCCCTTGTCGAGTGTCTTTAGTTTAGTGTCAGGCATGTCAGTCCAGTATCGTCCGGTTGATCATCGGATGGTTGTCGTCCGTTGGGCCAAAGTCGCTATCTGGATGCCAAGCGATGACATCTAGTGGTGATGATCCTGTTCGAAAGCGATGCTCACAGCCGGTAGGAATGTACCAGGCGACACCGGCAGATAGCTCAAATGTGCCATCGGGTGTGTCACACCAGCCGTGGCCGCTGAGAATCGCGCCAAGTCGGTCGCTTGGATGCGTGTGAAAGGACTGATCGGTTCCAGCAGGGATGTGTAGATGGTTGAGACAGGGGGCACCGAGACGAGGTGGGCATACCAGAAGCGTGTCTGTGCAGCCATCGATGTAAGTAAGTCGGCCAACCGATTCAAGCGGTCCACCAAACTGACGGAAACCATGTGCCTCTGGAAAGTGAATCGCTATTGCAAGTCCATTTGTGGCTTCGATGGTGCATTCGGATGGTAATACGGCGTACATGCCGTGCGATAACCAAACAAGCCCATGAAGATCAGTTAGCCGAACGTCCCCCGAAATGCACAGTATGGAGTTCGTACCACTGGGGAGCTGCTTAGCCGCGTTCTGGACGCCGATGAAGGTAGCGCCACAGTCCGTTATAGTACCTGAAAGGAGGTCACCATTTGTAATGGCAACCCCGACAAAACCATTGGATATCACTTAGTTTCGGTAACCAGCAAGACCTCGTAAGGGTCCATCGCAAAGAGGATTGCTCCTTGTGCGATTGGAAGTATTGTCCTAGGTTTAACTTTATCGGCACCAAGCTGTTCACTAAAGCGAGTCACGGCCACTTGATTTCCTGCAAGGCCTGCGACCGTTACATTTTGTGGCTGGCTAGTTCTATTAATGACCACAACCGTGCGCCCGCGGGGTCCGCGGCATGCCCAGCTCATCAGGTCTGGGAAGAACCCGGTGGAACGATTATTTGTCTCTAGCAATGGTTGACCAGCAAGCGGTGCCAGAATGGACATCACTTTCTGAGCCATCCCTTCCCCTAGTCGAACATCCACAGCCGCAACTCCGGCCTTACCGCACTCGCCAGTGAATGCAGCAAGCCATGCTGCGCCAAACGGATCGACGGTACGTGGGTCACGACCTGGTCGAGGATGAGGCACATCTAGGTCCAGTGGACTAATGACAAGCTGCGCCGTTTTGTTGTGGTGACGCATCGTGGTTGCCTGATCAACAACAGCCTGCGCGTTTTCCCAGTACGTCTCATTATCGTGTAAGTGCAGACTCGGTCGATAATCCCAACGAATCGTCTCGAGCTCAGCGAGCTCAGCCGGTTTTGCGACTTGGTCGATAAAGCTACGTGATGCAGGGGTTGCCTCCTGCCAATCACGAAGCGTGGGAACCATATGGCCAGTACGGACACTGGAAACGGTTATGCGGCTCTCATTGACGAAGGCTGCGCGTGCGGGAGGTTTACCAGCCACAGACAGAGTGATGACTTGCTTGAAGCGCTTGCCTGTCGGAATGTTCGGATACTCATACGGAAGGGGGGCATACGCTTTGAAGGATGAATCGCCGAAGTGTCGTTGATCCTCCATCTCAAATGTTGCGCCAACAGCCTTGACTGTGACGGTATGAGTACTCTTCTGCGTGCTGAATGCAATTGTGTCAAACTTTGGAGCGATGACAAGGGGCGTTGCAATCAATGCCGGAAATGGGCTTTCCTGAACGGGTGCATCTAGCAGTGATGTCTTGTAAGACCCACCCGCGAGCTCATTTGTTCCAATCAAGAGACAAAGCCCGATGCGGTTGGATTGAAAGTCAGCCGTAGCTTCGCCCTCGACGGTAAAGGTAACCTTTCCGTCGGGACCTCCTTCAATCATTGCATTCCACTTAAAGTGTGCATCCGTCTCGAAACCTCCCCCAACGGGGCGTTCGCAGACGGCTTCAAACTTTACCCTGAACGACTCACGAGTCGTGTGTACTTCATAGGCTGTAAATTTAGGATTGACTGTGTCCCACGTACGGGTTCGGACACAGAAATACAATCGGCGGATGAGGTCCACACCACCCATACGGATGGTTCGCAACTCGCCATCTACCAATCGCATCCTCAAAATGCCAGCGGAAAGCGTATCAATGCGCGTGTTCACAATGGTTGTTTCGCGTTCGAAGGTCATATTTCCTTCAAGATTGTTTTCTGAATGAACTTTGCTTACATTTTGGTTCGGCGAGAATCTCATGCATCATAAAAGCGCGTATGAAATCCTGTCGGTTTTGCAAGAATGCACATGACGACCTAGGCTGAGGTTCCGTGGCACTGACACGTTCAATGCGTGCCATTGCCGGAAGCACATTGGCTGGATGTTTTTGAAGATCAGGCTTTGACATTAAGAACTCGTGTGCGAAAACTCGCCCTCTGTGTCATTAGGATCTGCCATTTTTCCAAAGCCCTGACGCATCTCTGTGTCTGCTTGGAGGTTCCGCAAGCTGAAGTAGTCCATCGCTCCGAGCTTTCCTGTACGAAGTGCATCAGCGATTGCAAGTGGAACGGCGGCTTCTGCTTCGACGACCTTAGCCCGCATTTCCTGGACGTAAGCTTTCATCTCTTGCTCACGGGCAACAGCCATCACACGACGTTCCTCCGCTTTTGCCTGAGCGATCTGTTTATCTGCTTCGGCTTGAGCTGTGCGCAATCGCGCGCCAATGTTGTCTCCGACATCTACATCGGCGATGTCTACGGACAAAATCTCAAACGCAGTACCTGCGTCAAGGCCTTTACCAAGAACCAAGCGGCTGATCTCATCGGGATTTTCAAGGACAACTTTGTGCGTCGCCGATGAGCCAATCGTTGTAACGATGCCTTCGCCGACGCGTGCGAGAACGGTTGCCTCACCGGCACCACCGACAAACCCCTTGATATTCGCTCGTACCGTTACGCGGGCGAATGCTTTCAGCTCGACGCCATCCTGTGAAACACCAGCCACGACAGGAGTCTCAAGTACCCTTGGAATAACCGACATTTGCACGGCCTCAAGCGGATTTCTTCCCGCAAGGTCAATCGCAGATGCTTGCTCAAACGTAAGGTCGATTTTGGCCCGCTGAGCAGAAATCATCGCCATGACAACCGTTTCAACATTTCCGCGTGCCATGAAGTGCGTCTCAAGCTGATTGACCGACAGGTCTAATCCAGCTTTCACACCTGCAATCAATGGCAATACGATTTTGTCCTGGGGAACCTTGCGTAGCTTCATTCCAATCAGGACGAAGGGTGTCACGCCAGGGACTCCAGATGCCAGCGCAGTGATCCAGAGTCCTATCGGGAAAAACTGAAGGAATACGATCAGCACCAGAAATCCGATGGCCGGAGCTATCATCCACATATCTATTTTCCTCAAATCCGATCGACTGTCACAAGAACATCATGTTTCCGCACTTCGCTGATGTAGACAGACGTACCAGTTCGCACGAATCCACTCATGGACCGAGCGGGTATACGATGTTCACCTATCATCACCATACCGCATGGCCTTAGGTCACTTGAAGCGATGCAGACGTTGCCGATATCTATGTTGTCTAGCAAGCCTGATGATTGAACCTGCAGCACATGACCCGATCCTGATTTCAGCCAAAAGCTCGACAGTGGGAGGGCTTGGAATGTGTAGAAGAGGGCACAAAAGCTGGAAATAATCCCGGCGGTCGATGCGATGCCAGCATTTGCGCTCGCTCCGAGTGCATAGAAAATCCCGGCACCAATGCCAATGGCTCCGACCATCATAAGGAGACCATGAAAATGAACGCCCATGGTCTCTGCTAGGACAAACCCAACGCCAATGATCATCAGCAAGGGACCAAACCAATAGCCAATCCCAGCGGCATGATAGGCATACATCAAGGCACCAAGCACACAAACACCGAGCAAGCCGACCAACCCGAATGTATGCGGTGAAAAGGCCTCGATGACAAACATGACAATCGCC
>CAIYBQ010000018.1 GCA_903924445.1 uncultured Armatimonadota bacterium
CGCGGTCGATGACGGTTTCGATGCGCCACTCTTCAGCGATGACGCCGCCTTCGGTATTGACACGGTGGTTACGGTTGAACCCAGTTGCGATGACCTGTTCGGTCGTGGCATTTGGGAGCATGTCTCCGGCGAGCTGCTCGATGGTGAACTGGTCGAAGGGTTTGTTGGAGTTAAAGGCATCGATGACCCAGTCACGCCAGCGGTACTGGAAGCGCTCGTAGTCAGCCTGATAGCCATTTGAGTCGGCGTAGCGCGCGCCATCCAGCCAGTCAGCCGCCATCCGCTCACCGTAGCGCGGGCTTGCGAGGAGGCGATCCGCGGCGAGTGCATACGCATTTGGACGTGCATCAGAGAGGAAGCGGTCAACTTCGACAGGAGTTGGGGGCAGCCCCGTGAGATCCAGGGTGGCGCGGCGTAGCCAGGTGCGCCGGTCGGCATCCGGGCTTGGTTTCATCTGGGCCTTGTCAAGTTTTTCGAGGATATAGGCATCGATGGGGGTACGGACCCACTGAGCATTGGAAACTTTTGGTACCGCAGGGCGCTTTGGGGCGACGAAGGCCCAGTGTTTATCTACTTGTGCACCGGTGCGCGTCCAGGCTGTGAGCAACGCCTTTTGAGCGGCACTCGGCTGGGATGGCTCATCCATCGGGGGCATGTGCAAGCTACTGGATGCCGGCAGGGCGACACGCCGTGCGACTTCCTTCGCTTGTGCCGCGGTGATTGGCAGGTCAAGGCGGAGATTACCTTTACGCGCATTTCCATCCAAGCCGTGGCATTTGAGACAGTGGTCACCCAGAATCGGTCGGATTTCCTTGGTGTAGTCCGGTTTCTTGATGATTTTCGGGCTTGTCGGAGCACCGATGGCAAGCCAGGTTGCGGATGCACAGAGGGTGATGGCTAGGCCAGCGCGGATCGTTCCACCACGCAGCGCTGCAAAGGGGTTTCGCATGGGCAAGTTTCCCACAATTGCAGGTGGAATTGCCAGTGACAGACCCGTTGTTGACTTGATGCTAACCTGCTGTATGGTGGATGTATGCAGCTCAATCAGGACACCGAAGTCGTTGTGCAGCCTGTCGTTCCCGATGTTGCAACACCAGCATCCCCGGGATTTGCTGCGCAGATTTCAGAAACCGTGATACCAGCCGGCGTGACGCGTCGCGGCATCTGGATGACACCTGTCGGCGTGGCAAGAACTTACTATGAATTCACATCCCATTTGCGTGTTCTCGGGATGCCATTTGTTCACATCGCGTGGGGCCGCAACCCGGTCACGGGCAAGCTCGCGGTTGCCCGCGGGTTTATCGCTATCGGACAGTTTGCGATTGGCATTATCAGTGTCGGGCAGCTAAGCATCGGCTTTCTCTCGGTTGGTCAGCTTTCGCTTGGTCTGTGGGGTGCGCTTGGCCAAGCGGCAATCGGATTTCTGGCGATTGGCCAGCTGGCGGTGGGCCTGAGAGCCGCCATCGGGATGCTGGCAGTTGCGTTTCATGCGGTGGGGATGTTGACGGCGGGTGGGACGTGTGTCGGCGGCCCAAGTGCCTGCACACATGCATGGAATATGGAGCGCAGGGACCCAGTGGCTGTTCAGGGCTTCAAGGACACGCCCTTCCGCCCGATGAAGACGAACAGAAGGTCACGGTAGCTTGGCGGTGATGGTTGCTAGGCCGCGCGTTGTTGCTGCTTTGACGCCGTGTCATCCACAATAAACTCATCCCGGATGAAGAGCTTTGCGACACCTGCATCCCGGTAGAAAATCGTCAGCTCGTGCGCTGTAAACGAATGGAAGCCATCCGCTTGCATCGCGGCCACGATATCAAACGTCGCAAGGTCCTCATGGATTTCAAGTAAGATCACATCGCACTTGTTCACCCAACGTCGGTTACCCGGGGCGAACAGCTCGTATTCGGCACCTTCGATGTCGATTTTGCAAATGTTTACGCGAGGCATTGCGTGCTGCTGCATTAGGTTTAACATCGTGATGCTTGGGACAAGGCTCTTGCCGTCTTCGGCTTCGGATGCGTGATGCGACCACGCATCGCCATCACGAAATGTGTCATCTGCGATAGTTACACCATCGTTGTGGGACCACACCGCTGCTTCAACGGTTCGGATACGGTTGCCAAGAAAGGCCGTGTTACGCGCGAGCTGTTCAAAGTTTGAGTGCATTAACTCGACCGCGACCACTTCACATTTTGGGTAGATGCCGGCGAAGTAGGTGCTTGAGTAACCTACATTTGCACCGATATCCAAGACCGTTGTGCGCTCAGCAACGGGCTTTAGAAAGCTGTATTCACCCCAAATGAAGATGTCGTGAAACACCTGCATATCTGACATCCCGGTTCGAATCGCGACCGGGTTCGCCATATGAGGAAGTTGAAACTCCATTTGGCGTTTTGTAAGGCGGGAAATGGTTGTTCTAACTAGGTATTCCGCCATCTTGAGTGGTCCGATTTTATCGGTAATCAATTTGAGTACAGTTAGTTGCATGAGGAGCGTCCTTGCAAGATCTGTACCGTGCTCCCGACATTGCTAAATTTTCATGTGGCATGAAGGTTGCAAGCAGACGAGGTATGTCTCTGTCAAATCATCCTGTGAGTGGTCCAGATGTAGCGGTCATCATTTGTACACGTAACCGTGCTGAACACTTGGCTGAAATGCTTCCATCATTGGCCAAGCTCTACATTCCTGCCGGCCTCACCGTAGATGCAATCATCGTTGACAATGGCAGCACAGATGCAACGCAGGCCGTGATAGCCGAAATCACCCGTAGCTGTGGCTGGGTACGATCCGTCATCGAAGAAAAACCGGGCCTCTCGAATGCCCGTAATGCTGGCATCGAAGCGACATCGGCGCCGATTGTGTTATTCACCGATGACGATGTCCGTGTCCCGGCAGACTGGCTGGCTGGAATGGTTCAGATGTTCTCCGACCCCGATACCAACATTATTCAAGGACATGTGGTTCTAGCTGAGAGCGTGGTCATGCCTTGGATGGAGTGGGCCCACCGGGCTGGTTTGGCGGAGTTCACTGGAGATGAAGCCAAAACAGTGATCGGTGCAAACTTCGGTTTCCGCCGTATCGCGTGGGAAAGTGTCGGTGGATTTGATCCACGCTTTGGCTCGGGAACAGCGATTGGCTTCGGGGATGACACCCTCTTCGGGCACCAGGTTCGACGCCAGTTTGGTGACATCGCGATTTATTCGGGCGCACCGATTGTTCACCATCCGGACACAAGCCGTCTGACACCAGAAAGCCTCCTAAATCGCACCCGTCTTGGAGCGATTTCAGAGCTTTGGATTGCCGCAGCGCTTGGGGAACCGATTCCTTACCAGGCAACCCGCCCGGCTCTCATCAACCGCCTTATCTTTGCTACAAAAGCACTGCGCTCACGCCTGTTGCACAACGGCAGTCCGTTGACACAGGATGAGCTGTATGGCTACTACTCATTGGTGATGTCCCTTGAAGCAAGCGCCTACGACGAAGCCAAAGTCGCGTTTGGAACAGCTGCTTAGGCGTTTTGGCGAAAACCGATACACTGCTGCAACACCGTGGAGTCATTCCACAAGGAGCGCAGCGTCGATGGAGATGCCACAAACCTCGCAGTCAGATTGGTATGGCTACAGCAAGCAAAGCTTTACCCACAGCGGTCATGGAGCCTATGTCGTCATCCCTAAAATACCCGCCCCGGGTAATCCATGGGTGTGGCGCACATCCTTTCCAGACTTTCACGCCGAAATTGATGTTCAGCTGCTCGGCGCAGGCTTTCACATCGCGTACATCGATGTCCTTGACATGCTGGGGTCAGACCGCTCTCTAGGTATCATGGAGCGCTTCCGCGACCTGATTCTCTATCGCTATAAGCTGGCCGAAAAATGCTGTATCGAAGGCGTGTCCCGCGGCGGGATGCATGCGTATCGGTATGCGCATCGGCATCCGGACCAGATTGCGTGTATTTACTGCGATACCCCAGTCATGAACCTCGCAAGCTGGCCTAAGAAATGGCCCGGTAGCCAGCGCGAGTGGCAGGATGCC
>CAIYBQ010000019.1 GCA_903924445.1 uncultured Armatimonadota bacterium
CACTCGATGTAATCTCGGGAATCTCGAGAATCATCGTCTGGCCGGTCTGAACCTTGTTCGCAGAGCGGGTTGCGGGCTTTCCACTTAGGAGAAGTCCGCCGCCTTCCACCCAGCGCTGGATCGCAGCCCGGCTGGCCTGCGGGAGCAGCGCGACCAATGCCGTATCCGTTCGGGCCTGATTTAGCTCCTCAGGAACGACAAACTTATATGTTCCAGCGACAAGCGGTGCCAGCTCTGAAGGAGAATCATCCTCAGTGCCATCCAGCTCTTCGTCTTCAAAACCATCCACATCTTCAACTAGCGGCATCAGGCAGCAGTCTTCTTTCCGCGCTTTGCCAGCAGCAAATACGCTCCCAAACCTACGAGTGCGACGGCGATGGATGCGTATTGCCCAGTTGTGAGCACTCCGAACTGCACCTTAGCGGTCACACCCTCACGAATGAACTCGACTCCAAAGCGGTAGATGCCGTAGAGGATGGCAAACATCGCGAGCAGCTGTCCAGGAACGCGCTTCTTCGGCTCGAGGACATGGAGGATGCCGTAGATAATCAGGCCACAAATAGCGGAGTAGATTGGCACCGGGTGGACCGGATTAATGCCAACGGTTTCCGCGGTATCCGGGAGGTTGACGCCCCAAGGAAGCGTACAGTGGGTTCCAAAGCAGCAACCGTTGAGGAAACATCCGATGCGCCCAACAACATAACCCAGTGGAAGCCCGATGGCGGCGATATCCGCTGCATCCCCGAGGGCAATCCCGCGCTTCCTCGCCGTTGCAATTCCGGCCCACAGTCCGCCGATAAACCCACCAAAGCTGGTTGAGCCACCCTGCCACATCGCGAAAATCTCAAGCGGATGCCCGATGAAATACGACGGCTGCTGGATGACATAGGCCAAGCGCCCACCGAGAACTCCACCAATCAGACCGTAGAGCGCGCAGTCCCAAATCACCTGCGGGTCGACTTTATAGCGGGATGCAGACTTTGAACCGCGCCAGGTTGCGAGTAAAAACGCAAACATCAACATCACCCCCCACGCATGGACGGGGTAGTTGCCGATTTTGAAGAGGGTTGGATGCATGCTAAGAGGTTCCTATCGCCTATACCGTTCCGGAAGGGGAATCGTTTCCGGGTGTATCCCGCGCGGCTTCCTGCTCGAGAGGGGTGGGTTGCAGAAACGAGAGGATAAGCAGGGAAACAATTCCCACCGTGATGGCACTGTCTGCGACATTGAAAATGGCGAACTTAATGCCACGAACATCGATGAAATCAACGACATTTCCGAAGCGGATGCGGTCAATCATGTTACCGAGTGCGCCGCCAAGAGGCATCGATAACGCGATGCCATACGCAAACCCCAGCCGTCCGCCGGCCTTGCGCTCGGTGAGAATAATGCCAAGCATCACAATCGCGCTGGCGATTAAGATGATCGGTATCTTCCCCTCAAGCATCGAGAATGCAATACCCGGATTGCGCACATGCGTGAAGTGAAAAATGCCTGGGATGAGTGGGATAGTTCCCTCCTCACCGAGAGGCATTTTGGCAAGCACGATCGCCTTACTCAGCTGGTCAAGCGTTGCGACCAACAGTGCGGAAACATAGAAGGCAAGCGGCGACAAGCGCCGCTTTCCGTGCATCGCGGGCATCATCAGGCTTCAGTTTCCAGCGCCACCGCACCACGGCGGATCAGCTCGCGCACAATCAGCGCCTGCGGGATGGACAGCGTTGGATGCTCAGGATCCGTCCCGACATCCTCGCGGATAAACCACGAACGCATACACTTCTGACCAGGGGATGCCTGCACACTGACGCTGATTTCAGCACCCGTCGTGAGGTCAAGCTTTGCAACAATGAGCGCCTCGCGAAGGACATCGATGCGTGCAGCATCCAGAGGAGCCGTCACCGTCGCCCACGCTTCAGCACTCTTGGTGATGCCACCTTCGGCCCGAACAGTTTCCATGGATGCATTGAAGGCATCGCGGACTTGGAGAATCGTTCCGAACAGCGCTTCGACATCGGCATTCACCTTTGCTGGGTCCGCGACTGGGAAGTCGGCAAGCTGCGGGCTGATGGCAATATCCGATGTTCCCGGGAGGTGCTGCCAGATTTCCTCGCAGGTATGCGAGAGGATTGGCGTCATCATCCGGCAGAGAGCCGAACAGATCTCCCAGAGCACGGTCTGGCTCGAGCGGCGCAGCGGGCTATCTGGCAGCTCGGTGTAGAGGCGGTCTTTCAGAACATCCAGGTAGAACGCGCTCAGTTCAACGTTGCAGTAGTTGAGCACCGCCTGGGTTGCCTTGTAAAACGCGTACTCATCGTATGCCGCGGTGACATCCGTGATCAATGACTGCAGGCGTGAAAGCGCATACGAATCTAAAGGATGGAGGTCTGCCACCGCAACGGCATCCGTTGCCGGGTTGTAGCCAGCGAGGTTTCCGAGCAGGAAGCGGACGGTGTTGCGCAGCTTGCGGTAGGAGTCTGCGAGCTGCTTGAGGATGCCATCCCCGAGGCGGGTGTCTTCGGTGTATTCGATCGACCCAACCCAGAGGCGAAGGACATCCGCGCCGTAGCGGTCAATCGTCCCGAGTGGATCGATCGTATTACCCTTGGACTTGGACATTTTGTAGCCAAGCTCATCCACGGTAAAGCCATTTGTGACAACAGCACGGTACGGAGGCACGCCGCGCATCGCGGTTGCAATCATCAGCGATGAGTTGAACCACCCGCGGTGTTGGTCACTGCCTTCGAGGTAAAGGTCGGCCGGCCACGAATGGTCAGGCCATACACCGCTGTCGAGCACCGCAAAGCTGGTCGAACCGGAGTCAAACCAGACATCCAGGACATCCTTCTCCTTGGTGAATTCGCTCGCAGGGATGCCTTTGTAGGTAAAGCCATCCGGGAGGATGTCGACCGGGGACATGCTGTACCAGGCCTCGATGCCATTTTCCTTGATGACAGCGACGGCGGCATCGTATGCAGTCTCATCGAAGACCGGCTCGCCATTCGCGTAGAAGATGGCGATTGGGACGCCCCAGTGGCGCTGGCGCGAAACGGTCCAGTCGGGGCGACCGGCGACGGCGGCACTGATGCGGTTGCTGGCCTGCGGTGGGTACCACGCGACGGTGTCGATGCCGGCAAGGGCTTTCTTACGGAGGTCGTTATGGTCAACGGCGACAAACCACTGCACGGTTGCGCGGAAGATCAGCGGCTTGTACGGAGCGCGCGGGGCGTGTGGGTACTTGTGGGGAAAGTCGCGGAGAGCGAGGAGCGCTCCGGCATCCGTGAGGGCCTGCGGGATGACCTTGTTGCCTTCATCCGTTGAAATTCCAACAAATGGCCCGGCATCTTCGGTAAAGCGTCCACGGCCATCCACTGGGGAGAGCACGCGCAGGCCGTGTTTCATTCCGGTGATGTAGTCATCGGGGCCGTGGCCGGGTGCGGTGTGCACGATGCCCGTACCGGTGTCGAGGGTGACATAGTTTGCGGGGCAGATTGGCGATTCGCGGTCGAAGATTGGATCTAGCGCGTGGAGTGGGTGTTGGAAACGGATGCCAACGAGGTCAGAGCCACGTAGGCGGAGGAGCTCGGTGACATTTTCGAGGGCGCAGCTGGATGTGACATCTGCGAGGAGGCCATCCGCGACGAGGAGAGGCCCGTGGTTGCTGGTGCCAACGACGACATAGTCAAAGTCCGGGTGTACGGAGAGACCTGTGTTCGCGGGGATGGTCCATGGGGTTGTGGTCCAGATGAGGGCACGGACGCCG
>CAIYBQ010000020.1 GCA_903924445.1 uncultured Armatimonadota bacterium
GCAGCTGGTGGCCTTTAGTGCATCGATGCCAGCCGGCAAAGCCGCTCGCCAGCTCGTGGATGTCATTATCGTCAAAGGAACATCCGTGATTACCGCCCCTATTGGCGTTTATACACGCGGACATCTGATGCTAAAGGGTGGGGTTGTGCATGGGTATGGCCCTAAAGGGATGCTGGAGAGTGAAGTGGGATTTGCGACGCGGGATGTGCCCGTAACGCTCGATTTTGTGAGTGTGCCGAGCTTGATTGGAGGGGATGCGAGTACGCGAACGCTCTTTGAGCTTGCCACGATGTCGCGGGCGGCACGCAATCAAGGGGATGTAGCCAAACTCAATGGCCTTGAAGCAAGTCTGTGGTTTCGGATTGCTCTACCGACAATGTGCCTTGCGTTTGCGATTATCTGTCCACCGCTTGCGATCCGCTTCAGTCAAGCAGGAAGCTTTGCGGGCATTTTGGTCAGCATCATCCTGGCATTTGTGACATGGAACACACTGTTGCTATTGCAAGCAGCATCGGGAGCGGGGCTCCTACCGGCGCCGCTGAGCGCATTCATCCCACACCTTCTGACAGCTTGCGGAGCCGCTTGGCTGTACAGATCAATTGACTAAATTGCCAAAGTCAAAGGTTTGTCGACACCTGACTAAGCCCCCGGCCAATCCCAAAGCCGACGGGTGCCGAGAGGTTGCCATCGCTGATCGAATACTGAATCGTCCGTCCAGAAATCATAGATGTCACGCACTGTACGAAACCATTCCGATACGCGACTTTCTCTCCCTGAAATGTGAGTGGACCTGCACTGGGTGAAGTGACCGAGAATGTACGCATGGTTCCATCGATGGACGTTTGTAACGTGGTTCCTTCGACAAGAATCTGAGGAAAGAGCTTTCCATCAGAGATGTGGCAAGGGTAGGTGAGTGTCAATGCATGGACATCACCATCCACAGAAATGCTTACATCCACGCCGGTGAGCGAAAGGTTATAGCGCTCGGTGATTGTGTGCCCTGATGATGGAATTGAGTAGACCATCGTGACGCTTCGTGTTCCATCCGTGCCATCGGAAGCGGCGAGCTTGGTGACGATATCGGTGTGCTGTCCGTGGCTTGCAAGGTGAACCCAGTCGCCATCCGGGAACTCCTGCCATGCAACCCCGATGTTCATCGGGTAGTCATCCGCCGGAGGGACATCATTAGGTCCGAGAATCGGATCTCCGCCAGCCTGGTGGACACGGAGGAGGCCGGTGCCATCATAGCGGGTGTCAGCCTTGGTATCGATCACAACTCCTGTTCCGTGGTGGTTGGAAATGACTTTATGAAAGGCCGGGATGTCGAGGGTATAGCTACCCGACTCACAGGGTGTCGGGCCTTCATCAATACTCTCATCAGCGAAATCTGCAGCAAGCGCGAGCATCGTGGCCGGAAGTAGGTTGTACTGCGAGTGATGTGAGTATGGCTCATACCCATGACGATTTTCCGGCTGGATATGGTTCTTGGTGATTTGAAACTCACCGGATGGTCGGAGCCACCGGAGGGTCGATGCAAAGGCCAGGTGTGCACTGCGCTTGAATGCCTTTGCGTAGACATAGTCTCCACGGCTGGCAAACCGTCGCGCTGCAATTTCAAAAATGGTGACCTGTTGAATGTCGCCC
>CAIYBQ010000021.1 GCA_903924445.1 uncultured Armatimonadota bacterium
CCGACCGGCGCACCTGGCTACGCCGCGCCACCCTGGATCTCACGGGGCTGCCTCCAACTCCTGTCGAAGTTGACCGCTTCCTCGCTGACACACGCCCAAATGCGTATGCACTCGCCGCGGATCGCCTCCTCGCGAGCCCGCGCTACGGCGAGCGGATGGCGGCTGACTGGCTGGATGGCGCGCGCTACGCAGACTCAAATGGCTATCAGGCTGACTATGAGCGCTTCCAGTACCGCTGGCGCGACTGGGTCATCGATGCCTTCAACTCCAACAAGCCCTATGACCAGTTCACCGTCGAACAGCTCGCCGGAGACATGCTCCCAAATGCCACGACCGAACAGGTCATCGCAACTGGGTTCAACCGTAACCACCGCGTCAATACCGAAGGCGGCGTCATCGCCGAAGAATGGCGCATCGAAACCGTCATCGACCGCGTCGAAACCACGAGCGCTGTCTGGCTTGGGATGACATTTGGCTGCGCACGCTGCCACGACCATAAGTACGACCCGGTGAGCCAAAAGGACTTTTACTCCGTCTTTGCGTTCTTCAACAACATCGCAGAGTCTGGAACAGGCGTCGAAGCGCCTGAAAACCACCCGCCGCTGATTAAGAGCCCGACACGTGATCAGAATGCGATGCTGGCAAAGCTGGACAAGCAGCTCACCGATGCGCAGGCCGCCGCAAAATCCGCCGAGCCAGATTTCCTGAAATGGGCGTCTCTCTGGGAAGCATCCCGTGACACCAGCACTGTCAAGCCATCCTGGCTGCCCGCTGGAATCGCAGCAGCAACCGCAACTAGTGGCGCAAAACTGACCGTAAATGACACATCGGCAATCGTTGTCACCGGTACCAACCCTGCGACAGATAGCTACACCGTAACCCTCAATGCTGCAGATAAAGACATCACCGGTGTGCGTATTGAAGTGATGCCCGGTGCAAATGGCTATGTCGGCCGCCACTTCAATGGCAACTTTGTGCTAACAGGGATTAGCGCATCGACTGGTGGGCAAGATGCACCGTTTAGTAAGGCAGTGGCATCCTTCCAGCAGGATGGTCATGATGTTGCCGGTAGCATCGATGGCAACCCGAACACGCCTGGCTGGGCGATTTATCCAAAGTCGCGTGAGGCACACGATGCACGCTTTGCCTTTGCAAAGCCTGTCACCGCAGCAAATGGCAAGCTGGTCGTTCGTTTGGACTTTGGGTCCATCTATGAAAACCATGCTCTGCAAAACTTCCGCATCTCGCTGACAACCGGCGATCCGCTTGCAGGAGCATCATCGGATGCAGGCCTCGCCATCCTCCAAGTTCCTGCGGACAAGCGCACGCCTGCGCAGGTCGCGGCGCTGCATGCGTACATTCGGGCGAACACCAACCATCCGGCACGGGATGCGGACCGTAAGCTCGCGCAGCTGACCGATGAGCGCAAGCGCATTTTGGCCGAAGTTCCAACCACGATGGTGATGGGTGAGCTTGAGAAGCCACGCGTCTGCCGTGTACTGGTGCGCGGGGCGTATGACAAGCCAGGCGATGTGGTTACCGCCGACATCCCAAGCGCGCTCGGGACGCTTCCTGCCGGACAGCCGAAGAACCGCCTCTCGTTTGCGCGGTGGGTGGCAAGTCGTGAAAATCCACTGACCGCACGCGTTGCTGTGAACCGTGTCTGGGAGCGCCTCTTCGGCCGCGGTCTGGTAGAGACAACGGAAGACTTTGGAGTGCGCTGCGCTCCGCCAAGTCATCCTGAATTGCTCGACTGGATGGCAGTTGAGTTTATGGATTCCGGCTGGGACCTGAAGAAGCTGCACAAAACGCTGGTGCTTTCGAGCACATACCGACAGAGCAGTGTGATTACCCCGGATGCGATGAAGCGTGACCCGGAGAATCATCTCCTCGCACGCGGTCCACGCTTCCGCTTGTCGGGTGAAGCGATTCGTGACCAGGCGCTGGCGATCTGTGATCTTCTCGTAGACAAGGTCGGTGGTCCAAGTGTGAGGCCATATCAGCCAGCTGGTTTCTGGGATGAGCTGAGCGTTTACGGCAACCTCCGCAACTACAAGGCTGATAGTGGTGAAGGGCTGTATCGCCGGTCGATCTACACGATTTGGAAGCGGACCGCGGGTCCACCGCAGATGGCAATCTTTGATGTCCCTGGACG
>CAIYBQ010000022.1 GCA_903924445.1 uncultured Armatimonadota bacterium
CGTACGCCAAAGCTCTTCCAGAGCCGTCATTTGGCGGCGAAGCCTTGCAAACCCCGGTGTGTCCTGCTTTGCGATCGCCCGCGTCGCATAGCGGCGTTTAACGTGGACGGTTTCCGATTTTGTCATTACACAATATTCTCGGCAAATTTCGCGCTGATGTGGAGGCTACAATAATGCTGTGACATCAAGTGAAAACAACAGCTATGGTGCGTTGGCTGGCGTTTATGACCACATCATGTGGACCGTTCCGCACAGTGCATGGCTCTCACGCATTGAGCGTGATCTTCGCGACCGAAGGAAGCGACCACGCAGCGTGTTCGACATCGCCTGTGGCACGGGACTCGGAACAGAAATCCTCTTCTCACGAGGCTATAGTCCCGTCTACGGGGCTGACTTGTCCCCTGAGATGATCAGCGTAGCCCGCAATAAGGCCAATACGGCCGGAAGCGCTATCACCTACTTTGTTCAAAATGCCGAAGTGACATCACTCCCGGATGGCCTTACGGTTGACTTGGTTACCTGCCTGTTTGATGCGTTGAACTATGTGACAACCCTTGATGGTCTTTACCGGGTTTTCACATCTGTCGCCCAAACACTCAACGTCGGTGGGGTGTTCGCCTTTGATCTCAATGCTCCCTATGCGCTGCGGCAAGGATTGTTCAATCAGGAAGATGCCATCGGCAATATTCGGCACGTTTGGAAGGCCACATGGGATGAAGAAACCAGGCTCTGTACGGTAAATATGGACTTTTGGCGTACGCATCCGGATGGGTCCGAAGATGTGTTTTCCGAGCAGCATGTGCAACGGGCGCACACAAAAGATGAAGTTCGCGATGGCCTGCGTAGTGCAGGTTTCCATGAAATTTTGTTTTGGGGTAACTATGCTGACAAGGCGCCAAACAGTAAATCAGACCGCTGGTTGGTTACAGCAGTTTTGAAGGAGAAACCGAAATGAGATGGCATGCTGGGTTGGGATTGCTTGGATTGATAGTAATGGCTGGATGTGGAAAACAAAGCGGAAACACATCACAAGTTACGAACCCCATGCCGGTTCAGACATCCCCATGGCTCTTCAAATCCACAAGCCCTACTGATAACCGCGGTAATCACGGTGTCTATCTGTCCAATGGAGTCATCGGGGTATCCATTGGACCATTTGGGCCAGATGAAAAGTCATCCGTGTTTTTGGCTGGCGTTTATGATGGTAATGAAAATCTCCTCCCGATTCCGTTGTTCGATGCAAGTCCAGTACCCTATCCAGCCATTGCAACCTTTGAGCAAACATTGGACATTGAGCACGGCACACTGACGACAGATTACACTGATTCCAGTGGAAGCAAGGGACGTATCATCGCGTTTGCATCAAGAGCTGACCGCTCCCTCATTGTGTTCCGGTACGAAGGCGCCGCGGTCCCTCTGTCAAAAGTCATCAAACAGAGCACCGCGATCACTGGGACTTACCCGGGTGTGAACGCATCGATTACTGTTTCAGAAGTCAAGGATGCTGGTGCAACAACTATTCTTTGCAGAGTCGACTCGCCAGTTTCACCCTTATCCGTACAACAGACCGCTCAGAAGTCATATGAAACCCTACTGACAGAACATCAGGCACAATGGGTGCAAGCGTGGAAATCAGACATCATCATTGATGGAGATCCAGAAGCGCAGCGGGTGATTCACAAGGCACTCTTTGATCTTCGTCAAAGTGCAGCACCAAAGGGCAGCAACGTATCGATTGCTCCAGAGGGCCTCGCAGGTAACTTTTACAAGGGTCACATTTTCTGGGATGCCGATGTGTGGATGCTTCCCGCGTTGCTGCCGTTCGATCCGGATGCCGCAGCGGACATCGTCGGCTACCGAGACAAAGTCACAGGGTCCGCTACGCCTTGGGAAGGTGCGCTTACGGGTAAGGAACGGGCGCCAAGTGGCTTCTCTGATGGACGCCATGTGATTGCAGATGCAGGCTACGGAGCGCTGCTCGTTCTCCAGACAAGCGCATCAAAGACAGACAAAACGGTCGCACTACGGGTTTTGATGCGCGCGGCTGATGAGCTAGTAAAGCTAGGATTCAAGAGCGGTCCCCCATCATCCTTTGGGAAAGTAACAGGCCCCGATGAGCTGAATATGGGCGTTGAGGAAAATGCGTACACCAATGCGCTGGCAAAGCGCGTTTTGCGTGGCGCGACGCAATTCTCCCGCGCGGCCGGCAAGCAGATTAATCCGCGCTGGGATGTCCTTGCTTCTGAACTCCAGATACCGATGACGCCTGATGGAATGATTGCCAAGTGCAAAAACGATGATGGTAAGAAAACAAAGCAAGCGGATGGCGAGCTTGCTCTCTGGCCCGGCAACGCGACAACAGACCTCGATGTGCTTGCAAAGTCATTCGATTATCACAAAGCCCGTCCCATTAAGAATGGCCCAGCCATGACCGATGCGATTCACACCCTGATTGCCGCGCGACTTGGCCGCGCTAAGGAAGCCGAAGAAAACTTCATGGATTCCTACAAACCCTTCCTCAGGGGGCCATTCATGCTCTTCAGCGAAAAGCGATCCATGGACCGATGTGTGTTTGTTACAGGCCTCGGCGGATTGATTCAGTCAGTTGTCTATGGCTATGCTGGCCTGGAATTGTCTGGCGATAAGCCCATCGCAACACAAAAACCCGCGCTTCCCGCAACCTGGAAGAAACTGACCCTGAAAGGCATTCATCATCGTGGAAACCGCTACGATGTCAGTGTCGAAAGCTCTGGATCACGCATCACTAAGACAAACTAAGAAAGACGCTCAATGATTTTCCCTACCAACCGTTATGTACGCTTTGATGAGCTGACTAAGCTCTTGTTTCAACTCGCTGAGACCTACCCCAATCTTGTTGATGTCGGGTCAATCGGTAAGTCCTACGAGGGCCGTGACATTTGGTGCGCTACCGTCACTGACAAATCCACAGGCAGTGCTACCGACAAGCCAGCGGTGTGGTGTGATGCCAACATCCATGCGACGGAAGTCAGCCCAACAACTGCGCTCACCTATCTGTTGGATCAACTCACCACGCTCTATGGTATTGATGAGGACATCACGCGGGCAGTTCGCACGAAGACGTTTTACGTTATTCCACGGGTGAACCCGGATGGCGCCGAGCTCTTTCTGGCGGACTCCCCCGAAGCGATTCGATCCAGCACCCGTCCGTATCCATTCGATGATGAGCCATTGTCCGGACTTAAGCGCGAAGATGTTGATGGCAATGGACGCTTGCTCCAGATGCGTATTTCGGACCCTGATGGACCTTGGAAGTGCCACCCCGATGAGCCTCGCCTGATGATCCGCCGTGATGCAACCGAGCGTGGCGGGTCCTATTACCGCCTTCTTCCAGAGGGAATTGTTCTTGATCCAGACCCCGATGTGCTAGCAATGACACCAACTCGGCATGGTCTTGATCTCAATAGAAACTTCCCAGGACACTGGCGTGGTGAAAGCGAGCAATACGGTGCGGGACCGTACCCGACATCGGAACCGGAGGCACGCGCACTGGTCGACTTCATCGCGAAGCACCCAAACATCTGCCATGCTTTGACATTTCATACGTATTCCGGCGTTTTGCTGCGTCCTTATGGCACCAGCGCAGATGACAGTATGCCTGCCGAAGACCTTTGGACATTCCAGGAAATCGGAAAGAAGGGTACCGAGATAACGGGTTATCCTGCGATCTCCGTCTTTCATGACTTCAAATACCATCCAAAGGAAGTGATCACTGGAGTCTTTGATGACTGGTGCTACGACCATTTTGGAATCTATGCGTGGACGGTTGAGATATGGAGTCCTCATCGACAAGCTGGAATCACCGAGGGTTTTGATGCAACAACAAAACAAGGGGCTTTTAAGTTTACGACCTGGGGACGCAACCATGAGCTGTCCGACGACATCAAGCTCCTGAAGTGGAGCGATGATGCCCTTAAGGGTGAAGGGTATCTTCCGTGGGTCCCGTTTACGCATCCACAGCTGGGTGACATCGAAATCGGCGGATGGGACACGCTCTACGCCTTCCGGAATCCACCATCCGAATTCCTGTTTGATGAAATTCAGAGATTTAGCAAATGGGTTATCTGGCAGGCACTTATTACCCCGGAGCTCGAGCTTGAAGTACAAACGACGCATCTGTCTGGGACAACTTACAAAATCCGGGCCATTGCCAAAAATGTAGGATTTCTCCCGACATACGTGTCAAAGCAGGCACTTGCGAAGAAAGTTGTTCGTGGAATTGTGATGGAGCTCACCGCAGATTCGGATATCAGTTACATCACAGGTAAGCAACGGACTGAGCTTGGACAGTGCGAAGGCTACCACCTCAAAGGTGTCGCAAACTCTGGCTATGCAGGCGATGTCACAGACTACAAGGTTGTTGCTGAATGGACGATAAGTGCGCCATCGGGAACAACAGTTAAGGTTGACCTCAAGCATACACGTGGTGGTTGTAAACACACAATCGTCGTACTTTAATCAGAAAAGCCCTCGTTGGATATCATCCAAAGAGGGATTACCTTTTGCCATGTGGGTCGGCTGGGACTCGAACCCAGGACCAATGCCTTAAAAGGGCACTGCTCTACCGCTGAGCTACCAACCCGTGAGCGGACTGATTATACCACTCAGCGTAGACTAGTATCTACGTTATTGAAAGGTTGAAATCGTTTTATCGAATCTCTATTGATCCCCACTCTGTAAATCAATGTGGATACTTCTGTTCTGGGATGTCTAAACCCGGTGTTAATCGGGATACAGAATTTGCCTGTTGCACGACATAATCATATTGTTAAGTATCTTGGTTATCTGGTTGGTCGAAAGGACGGAATATGTACTCTGTGTCATGGCTCTATGCAATGTTTGTTCTCGTCCAAACACTCCCTCAGACACCAGCAACATCTGGTCCCGATACGGATGTAACGACATACAGGACAACAAGATCGTTGACATCTGCGCAGCGTGCCCGTGCCGCGATGCAACCTAAGTACGGTGTCACCCCGCTGACATCAGCGTCATCAGGCTTATCTAGCAGCAATACGGCTGCAGCGCAGTCAAAGGCTACCGCTTTGGTTTCTCTGAATCGTGCAAAGCGCTCTAGTCAGTATGTGCCAGAAGACATTAATGACAAGGCGACATGGAAACGAAAAGGTATTGCAACAGCGACACCGTGGGAACGAGAGGTCGGCGGCTGGGATAAGCGTCCCGACTGGAAACCAAAGAGTACATGGGATGGAACTCTAACGCGCGTCTCTGGTGGAAATCTAGCAGGCACCGCAACCAGCGGTAGGCAGTCATTCGATACCAAGCATCCTAATCTTGTCGTTAACGGCAAGGTTCCCGTTAAACGTCGCTGAACCGACGGATACGGTACACGTTTCGCCTCTGGCTTGGCCTCAAACCAGAGTTACCAAGACGGGTTGTCCAACGTGCGTGAAATGCCCCGACATCACGCATAAACGAATCCAACACCTAAGGCGACTTACGCCGTTGCTCCGCAGGAACTAACTTTTTCAGTCGTGCGAGCTCATCCCGGATAATGGCTGCATGCTCGAAGTCCAAGCTGCGTGCGGCTTGCTTCATTTCCTTTTCCATGTCAACCAATGTTGACATCAGCTGGTCAAGGGACATGTTCTCAGGTTGCTTTGTGGAGCTAGCCTTGTAGTGCGTCTTCGCTTCGGCAACCTTCTTGCTTTCGATAATCTGACGTACGGCCTTGATGACGGTAGATGGTGTGATGCCATTGACCGCGTTATGGGTTTGCTGCTTTTCCCGGCGTCGCTGCGTCTCCGTCATCGCCCGCTCCATCGAGCCCGTAATCCGATCGGCATACATGATGACCTGCCCACCGACATTTCGTGCAGCACGTCCTATCGTCTGTATAAGCGCAGTATCACTACGTAGAAAACCTTCTTTATCGGCATCCAGAATCGCAACCAGCGACACCTCAGGAAGGTCCAGACCTTCGCGTAAAAGGTTGATACCAACAATCACATCGTAGACACCAAGGCGAAGGTCACGCAATATCTCAGTACGTTCCAGCGTATGGACCTCTGAGTGGAGATATTGGACTTTGATCGCGAGGTCAACCAGGTAATCGGTCAGATCCTCAGCCATCTTTTTGGTGAGAGTTGTGACAATTACACGTTCACCACGCTCTGTGCGAAGTCGGATTTCCCCGACAAGGTCATCAATCTGACCTTTAGATGGCTTTAGAATGATTTCAGGATCGACAAGACCTGTAGGCCGGATGATCTGTTCAACAATTCTTTCCGAGTTTTGCCGTTCAAAGGGACCAGGCGTTGCGCTGACGAAGACACACTGTCCAATGGTCTCCTCCCATTCCTGGTAGCGAAGAGGGCGATTATCGGCAGCGCTTGGAAGGCGGAAACCATATTCAATCAGCGTGTCTTTACGTCGCTTATCACCGGCGAACATCGCATGAATCTGAGGCAATGTCTGGTGCGATTCATCGACCACAACCAGAAAGTCATCCGGGAAGTAATCCAGAAGCGTGTTTGGTGCAGTCCCGGGTCCACGTCCATCAAACCAACGTGAATAGTTTTCAACTCCCGAGCAGTAGCCGAGCTCACGTATCATTTCGAGGTCAAAGCGTGTCCTTTGTTCAATACGCTGAGCCTCGATTAGCTTGTCCTGTGACTTGAAGCGTCGCACGGATTCCAGCATTTCGGCTTCGATGCCAGCCAGAGCAACTTCCATACGCTCCGGGTCCGAGACGAAGTGGCTTGCCGGGAAGATTGTAATCTCATCCCGCTCTTCCAGCGTCTCCCCCGTCAGCTGATCAATCAAGGAAATGGCACGCACATCATCCCAGTCGAATGAGATCCTAATGACAACTTCCTCATCTTTTGGTTGAATCTCGAGTGTGTCCCCGAGTACCCGAAACGTGCCACGGGTCAAAGCAAAATCGTTACGTGAAAACTGAATGTTCACCAGCCGCCTGAGGACTTCATCGCGATCGTAGGATTGTCCCCTCTTAAACCAGACAATCATGTTCTTGTAGTCCTGCGGCGAACCTAGCCCGTAGATACACGACACAGATGCAACAATAATGACATCACGGCGCTCGAGAACCGACTGCGTGGCGCTGTGACGTAATCGGTCTATTTCCTCATTGACCGACATGTCTTTCTCGATGTAGGTATCGGTCTGGGCGATGTACGCTTCTGGCTGAAAATAGTCATAGTAGCTGACAAAGTATTCGACAGCATTGTTCGGAAAGAAGTCGCGGAATTCGCCACATAGCTGCGCAGCAAGCGTTTTATTATGTGCAATCACAAGGGTCGGACGCTGAACGCGTTCAATGACGTTTGCGATGGAAAAGGTCTTTCCCGTTCCCGTTGCACCGAGTAGCGTCTGAAAACGAAAACCGGAATTGAGACCATCGACAAGGCCGTCGATTGCAGTAGGCTGATCTCCCCCGGGCGTGTAGGACGATACGACTTGAAACGGTCGGTCTGGCAAGCTTGTCTCCTAGGAACTTAGTAGTTCCTATTCTAGCATTGGCAACCGTGTTGAAAGATGATTCAGCGCACTGGTGAAGTAACAGGAAGGCTTTTGCTAGGTGCAGCGACCTTACGCTTTATGAACACCATCATTGTTCCAACGGCAAGGAGGCTACCTAAGAACAGATACGGCTCAATGGGCACGAGAAAGCGATGATTACTAAATGTCAAGAAGTGTACAGCCGTAACAACTGCCAATGGAATACCAATGAGAGCAAGCTCTGGCTTCCGTCGGTAGACGATAAGCCCGCCTATGAACAGAAGGAGAAAAATGGTGCGCAACAGCACAATCGCTTTGACA